>JANPNU010000359.1:0-7848 GCA_031427615.1 Burkholderiales bacterium | reverse complement strand
TGCCAGCAACTTTTTTGCTTCGGCAATACCGTTATCCAAATACACGCTGTAAAAATCAGCCAGCATCGAGCCAACCAAGGGCGCCCCGACCCGTTGCCCGCCCGCACCATAAAACACCACGACCGGCGCAAAATCAATTTTTTGCTGATCAATCATCGCTTTTTGTGTGGTCATGGTGCTGTCGAAGTGGCGAATCGGCGCGATTGATTGCAAATTTATTTGCCGCACAATCGCCCGTGGTGGATTTTCGTTGGCAAGTGGCGTCAAATGTAAGCGTCGTATGACCTCACATTGCGGGCAGCCCGCCAAGCTGTAGAGAATAACGATTGGTATTGCCTGCTTGGTCGACTGGGCAAGGTCGGCGGCAAGATCTGTCGCCACCGTCAACGTGGATTCGCGCGCACCGCTGGCGGATGCACCCAGTAGTCCGGCAAACGCGAACACTGCCATCAGCCCAACACGCACAGACATCAACATCGTCAGATATCCACGTTGCCCGGGTTGCCTTTCATGCCAACCAGCTTCGGTAAATTGAGCGGCCGTGGCTTGATGGTTTTTTTGTCGCGCAAATATTTCGCCAACAATTCCGACATTGGCTCGGCCTTGCTGTCCTTGGTCTCTTCGGCCACCGGTGCCCAGCCTGCCACCTTGTAGCTCTTGTTGGCGTCGATGGGTTTGCCGTTGAGCATCATCGCCGAAATGCGGCTGCCCATTTTTTCGTTGGGTGCCATGGTGTATTGCAACCCACCCACACGGACCATATCGCCACCCTGCTGCAAATACGGATCGGGATTAAACAAGTTGTCAGCCACATCTTCCAAAATGGTTTTGATCATCTCGCCCTTGATATCACTGACCGTGGTGTACGGATAAGTGATGGCAGTCTGATCCATCACGTGTTCATAGGTGATGGCCTGGTTCGGCAAAATTGAGGTACCCCAGCGAAAGCCAGGCGAAAAAGCGATCTCGGCACCTTTGGTTTCCATCAATGCATCAAGGATGAGCTGATCAAAGGTGCCGTTAAAATTGCCACGTCGATATAACAAACCCTGCGTGGTTGCCAGCTTTTCAGACAGTTTTGCCGCAAACGGCGCGCGGATGCTGGTGATTAGCTTTTGCATTCCTGTGTCGGCTGGCAGCAGGTTGGAGAACACCGGCAGCAGCTTGTAGCGGAAGCCAGAGACTTTGCCGTCCTTTACATCAAAGTCAAGCACGCCCAAAAACTTGCCGTTTGAACCGGCGTTGGTCACCAACGTTTTGCCGCCCTTGTTTTCAATAATCGACGGGGCCGGCACACCGTCATGGGTATGTCCGCCCATGATGGCGTCGATGCCGGTCACACGGGATGCCATCTTCAGGTCAACGTCCATGCCGTTGTGCGACAACAGCACCACCACTTGTGCACCTTTTGCGCGGGCGGCATCGACGGTTTTCTGCATTTCCATTTCTTTGATGCCAAACGACCACTCTGGTGTGAAATATCGCGGATTGGCAACCGGCGTGTAAGGAAACGCCTGACCAACAATGGCAACCTTCACACCGTTCATTTCTTTCATCGTGAATGGCGCAAATACCGGATCACCAAAATCAGTGGTGTGAATATTTTGTGCAACAAAATCAATTTTGCCTTTGAAATCTTTTTCGATAATTTCTTTTACGCGTTTGTCACCAAGCGTCATTTCCCAGTGAGCGGTCATCACGTCCACACCCAGCGCCAGACAGGCATCCACCATATCCTGGCCTTTGGTCCACAGCGCCGTGCCGCTGCCCTGCCAGGTGTCGCCACCGTCGAGCAACAACGCGCCTGGCCGGCCGGCTTTGAGTTGTTTGACCAGCGTCGCCAAATGGGCAAACCCACCAACCTTGCCATAGGTCTTGCAGGCAGCTTCAAAATTCAAATAGGTGAAGGCGTGCGCCTCGCGGGTACCGGGGTGCAATCCAAAATGTTTGAGCAGGTTTTCACCAACCAAATGGGGCGGTTTGCCATAGGCACCCGCCACACCCAAATTGACATTCGGCTCGCGAAAATAAATCGGCATAAGTTGTGCATGGCAATCGGTCATGTGCAGCAAATGCACATTGCCAAATTTGGGCAGGTCGTAGAGGCCGGCACTGCCCGAAGGCGCGGCTTTCATCGCCAATGCCGCCGGACTATCCAGCGCAATGCCGCCTGCCGATGCGATTGCCAATACGTTTAAGAATTCACGCCGATTCATGCTGCTCATATTATTTTTCCTTGATCAAAATTCAATTTCATCGGCGATGGCTTTAATACCCGCCATGGCACAAACATCATCCGCTGCGCCACCCGGTGCGCCCGAGACACCAATCGCACCGTAAAGACTGCCACCGCCTTGAATCATCATGCCGCCACCGATCAGCACGACGCGCGGCAATTGACGCAGCCCATACATCGGTTTTCCAGGCTGTGACTCATTGGCCAGCTCGGTCGAGTTGGTTCGAAAGCTGACCGCCGTCCACGCTTTGTTGGTTGCCGTATCAGGGGTGTGTGGCCCCGCAAATCGATCGCGCAACATCACCTGTGTGAGCCCGGCGCGATCCACCACCGCTACCGCCACTTGATAACCACTCTTTCGGCAGGAATCAAGGGCCGCCTGCGCCGCCTTTAAGGCTGTTTCCGGCTTCAGGCTTTTGGTGGTGAAGGTCGCCTCCTGCGCATAACTGTTCGTAACAGCAAGCGTGCCGAAACCAACCAGCACAGCGATAATTTTTTTGCATGGTGACGTTGCGTTCATGGTCGCTCCTTGGGGGAAAAAAGCCCGGCTAGGCCGGGCTTTTTTGTTAAACAACTGGGCCCACACTGCTACTGCGCGTTACTTGTTAACAGGTGACTCCGGATCCATCAACAATGCAACCAAATCCTTGATCTGCGTTTCGGTCAAGATTTTGTTGTGCCCAAAACGCGGCATATTCGAGCACGCCGAATAAGCCTGCGCGTTGTAAATCTTGCCGTAGGCATATTTGGCGGTCTCCGCCGTGTAGCCTCGGATTTTGCCGAAATGCGTGAGGCTGTTGCCGATGGTGCCGAAGGAAAGCTCCTGCGGGGAAAGCTTGTGGCAGGCGTAGCAATTGGCTCCACTCGGATTGGCCGGATTGTCGGTAAATTGCATGCCCACACCGGATTGTGCGATGCGCTCGCCCGCCTTCCAGTCACCCAGATATTGGCCGTCGGCCGGAAACGGAATGGCCTTCATGTTTTCCGCTTCCAATACCTTGATCAGCCCCTTGGGCATCGGTGTCATCGCGTATTTGGTGCAGTCGGCCATGGTCTTGTCCTGCTTGAGGCGATCCAGCTTGGCCTGGCCGCGCTCGCTGAACGAGCCGGTCATGACTTCCGTGGCACGGTCGGTGGCGGGTTGTTTCGCCACGGCGGCAGTGGCGATGGTTGATGCGGCCATGCACAGCAGGGCAGCCTGTATGTGAATTTTTTTCATGATTGTCCCCTTTGCCTATCGCTTGATTGAGGGTGCGTTGAACACGCCACCGTTGGCATTGCGCGCCAGAAAAGTGGTCAGCGCCACCGAGCCTTCCGAGGTGAATTCGAGCGCGGGGAAACGCTGCTGGCGGAAACAGTCAAACAGCCGCCACTGGAAAGAGCGCAACTCGCCCTGGCTGACGCGATACGCGGGCCACGCGGTGTAGGCCTGTTGTGCGGGCAAGGTCTTGGTGAGATTGGGCAGGTCTTGCAGGCGAATGCGGATATTGTCTTGCGCGTGACAGGTGGCGCAGGAAAAATCGTGCGGTCCACCGCGATGGAAAAACATTTTTTTGCCGATGTCAAAAGCTTCTTTTTCCTTCGGGTGCTTCAGCGCCACATTCATTTTCACACCACGCGAATTGGCGGTGACATAGGCCACCAGCGCTTCCATGTTGGATTTGTTTTCCGGCGAGCCAAACGGCGCACGTTTGGCCTGGTCATAGCTGAAGCCCTGCAATATCACCAGGCACGAGACCAGCCGCGACTCCAGATCCTGAACCTTGTCGGTATCGGCAAAGTAGCGCGGCAATTGCGCATAGGTGCCTTTGACCACCCCTTCGCCCAGACCCAAATCACAGGCTTCAAGCGAAACGTTTTTGGGCCCGCGTTTTTGTTTCCAGAGCGCCTCACCGCGCGCTTCCCACAAATCAGCAGGATTGCCGTCGGCGAGAGCGGCGCGATAACGTTGAATTTCGCGAATAGTGGCGTCTGAGCTTACTTCCGGAGCGGGTGCGGCTTTGGCTGCCTTGGCTGCGGGCGCTTTGACGGTCGGCTGCGTAGTCGCCTGTGCTAAAGCGCTGCCCACTGACATGGCAACCGCTGCCAGCGTCAGGGTTGCGACCAGTGACGATGCGTGCTGTGATATTTGGTGCAAATTCATTGGGTCTCTTCCATTTATGGATACTTGGCAAGCGGCTGTCTATTTATCTTTCGTCATCCATCGATCGTAACGATCATGTCGACAGCCAATGTTTTGTGCTTACGGTTTCGTTTGCCGATTCTTCTAATATTTCCACTACGGTTTCAAATACACATAACCTTCTTTGGCTTGCAATCTTGCGACTTCGGCAACCCCGCTCGGAACAAATTTGCCTTCCTCGATGATTTTTTTCGGGTCGATATTGCGCCGCTCCAAAGTAATCTTGCAGACGCGGAAATCAACACCTTTCTTAACCAACTCCTGAACATTCGCGGCGTATTCGTTGCCGCTTTTGTCTTTCGCACCGTCCATCAGAAAGTCGATGCCATTGGCATGGGTGACCACCGTAATTTTGACGGTGGGGTCGGCCGACATATGATTGCGAATATTGCGTAATGCAGCAGTCGCTTGGTCATTGCCTTCACTGACGTGATAAACAACCTTGATCGGTGCGTCAGCCGCTACGGACTTGGCATGGCTGGAGGCCGATGCCAATCCGGTGAGTGATAAGGTCGCCGCCGCTATGAGGCCGGCAACAACCCCGACAGGTGATACCCGCAGCGCGCCCATTATGAAATCACCGCTTCGTCAGTGCGCTTTTCACCCTTGTTATCCACCCAGGTGACAACCACTTTTTCGCCGATCTTGCCGCCGTTAAAACGAAATGACAGGAACGGATTTTTCGATACGGCCGGCCCCCATTGGGCGGACAGGACTGTCTTGCCATTGTGGGTGGCGGTGACGTTGGTGATATGCCATGCCGGCACGGTTTTACCGGCCGAATCTTTACGCTGCCCTGTTTCCATTTCATGCGCCATCAACACACGAACATCGACTGCATTTCCCATTACCTGGGCGCGAATTCTCATTGGATCTGCCATGTTTTTCTCCTTGCTTCACATTCTGTATACGGTTTATCTGAGCTACGCCAATTCTGAAATTCGGTATTTATCCGCCACAGCCACCAAGTGTGACCTTGATTTCTTTGGTTGCAAAATAGAATTTGCCGTCAGCCTTAACGACTGCATGGATATTGGATGTCTGCCCCATCTTCACGCGAGTCGAAACAATCGCCTCTGTGCCTTCGGGAAGGGTAAACATCGCTGCCAGCGAATTCGGATTTTTTTCCACCAAAATGGCGATCATTTCCGTCTTCGGAATTTTGCTTTGTGCACCCACTGGCACCACTGCTCCGTTTTCAGCAATGTCAGGCACATTCACAAACGAAATGTCTTTGGATTCCGCTGCGCTCATCCCACCCAGCGCCTTGACGGTATCGTTCAGACTTTTGGTTTCAAAAGCACCTTTGTTCCAGTCGAGCGCAATCGCATCACCCGGCTTGATCAATCCAGCCGAAATCATCAATGCCATCACCGTTGTGCCGCCGCCTGCCTTTAATGCGTTACGTCTGTTCATCGTTTTTCCTTTCAACAATAATTTCTAGAAACTTCAAGAACAATCTACAAGAGTTTTCCTGCGCACATCACGACCAACGCATTAGAACAACGGCCGAGTGCTTAGACAACAATGATGCCCAATTGTTCAACGTTAAAAAATGTTACCTGCCACCACGCAAACTCCATTCAACCAATTGACGCAATTCTGCTTCGGGTATGGCCGCATGGGGTGGCATGGGTACCGCACCCCACACACCTGAACCGCCCTGCTTGATTTTGTTCATTAAATTTGCAACCGCCGCCACATTGCCGGCATATTTTTTTGCAATTTCGGCATGACTCGGGCCGACTAATTTACTGGCAACCGCGTGGCAGGCGGTACAGGTATATTTTTGGGCGAGATTGGCCGCATTGGTCGTATTGGTCACCTCACGCGATGCATCGGCCTTTGCTACGACCGGTGACGCGGCCGCCGCCAAGGTCACCACCCGTCCAGCGAGCGCAATCGTTGCCACCGGTTTGGTGGTATCCACGCCCCGCGTCGCACCGATCAATCGACTTTGCTCGGCCAGATTGCCGTGTGCATCGCGCACGTGATCAGGCAGCGTGGAAATCTTTTTCATTTCTTGTTTGCAGTTGGACATACACGCCACGTTGGTCACGTCGCCCTTGCCGCGCACATCCCACAACGGCGACCACTTGATCTTGCCATTGCGATTGGGCAGGCGTTTTTGCACCTCGGCAATGTTGTCGTTCGACAGCACGAAGTCCGTCGTCACGATATCGCCAAGGCTCAGCACATACGCGGTAACGGCGTAAACCTCCTCAACCGACAGCGATTTTGGCGCATTCCACGGCATTGCCCGGTTGATGTAGTCCCACAACGTCGAAACCTCAGAGAGTTTCATCAGGGTGGTGCGTTGCGGGAAATCCGGCCGCATCAGGCTCGCAACATATCCGGTTTCAATATCTTTTTTGGTGATGCCACCGGCAATCGGCGTGAACACTTCGTTGGATTCACCAAACGTGCCGTGACATGATTCACATTTGGCCTCCCATACCTGCTGGCCTTTTTTGACCGAACCGGCACCTTTGGGCAGGCCTTTAAAGTCCGGGCGAACGTCGATATCCCACGCGGCAACCTCGGCCGGTGTCGCCGTGCGGCCGATACCGGAAAAACGTTCCTGCGCGGTTGCCGGCGACGACAAAACCAGCGAACCAACCGTGAGCAACCAAACGATGGCGCCCTTCATCAATACACCTGCACGTTCGAGACTTCGCCACTAGCGGCGATTTTCCAGCTTTGGATCGCGTTGTTGTGATAAATCGAACGTGTGCCACGTACGGCGCGTAATTGGTTGATTTTTGGCTGAACGTAGCCGGTGTCGTCAATCGCTCGGCTTTGCAAAACGGTCTCACGGCCATCCCATTGCCAGTTGACATTAAAACGCGTCAAACACTTCGACAGCACCGGCGACTCAATGCGCGCCGATTTCCAATTCTTGCCGCCGTCGAACGACACATCAACGCGTTTGATCTTGCCGCGCCCGGACCACGCCAGCCCGCTGACGTTGTAAAACCCCTTGTCGAGCAGCGTCTGACCACCGGACGGCGTGGTGATCACGCTTTTGCATTCCTGAATGCTCGTGTATTGACGCAGCTTGCCATCGGGCATCAGATCAACGTAGTGCAGCACTTCGTCCTTGGTCGCGTACGGCTTGTCACCCACTTCAATCCTGCGCAACCACTTCACCCAACTCACACCCTGAATACCCGGCGCCACCAGCCGCAACGGATAACCGTTTTCCGGCCGCAGCATTTCACCATTCATGGCGTAGGCGACAAAACAATCGTCGAGCGCGCGGTCGATGGCGATGGTACGCGTCATGCCGGACCCATCAGCACCTTCGGCGAGCAAAAATTTGCCCTTGCGCTTGTCGTAGCCGCAGTCTTCCAGCAATACCGACAACGGCACGCCAGTGAATTCACAACAGCTCAGCATGCCGTGGCTGTATTGCACCGTTGGCACCGCC
>JANPNU010000358.1:0-6943 GCA_031427615.1 Burkholderiales bacterium | reverse complement strand
TCCGCAGAAATGGCACAAACCGACCGAGCACCACCGCCATTGCGCCCCTACGATCAAAAAATTGATGCGTCCGGTCTATATAGTGCGGATTTAACCAGCGCGAACCTTCGTTGCCAAACACCTTGGGGCCAAGCCATCGGCCGACTTCATAATTCACCATATTGCCAAGCATTGCAGCGACAAAAAACAGAATGACAAGAACGTGAACGTCCATCGCAGCCAACGCTGACAACGATCCAGCAACAAACAACAATGAATCACCGCGCAGAAAGGGCGTGACCACCAATCCTGGTTCTGAAAATATCACCAGAAACAAAATTGCATAAATCCAGGCACCATATTGGGCGCTCAACACGGCAAGATGTTTGTCCAGACGCAAAAATAAATCGATGATCGTCGCGACGAATTCCGCGAGGGTTATTCAGTCAGGGGTGGCAAAAACGAATCAGGGCTGGGCAGAAATGACTTCCGGATCGTCGTCTTTCTTTTGCGGCTTCACAAAATCTTCCCGCGATACCCCCAAATAGTTGGCGATCGGGCAAGCCACCAACACCGACGAATAAATGCCGAAACAAATTCCAATTGTCAGCGCCAGTGCGAAGTAATACAACGTCGGCCCACCCAACAACAACATCGCAATCACCGCCATTTGTGTTGTGCCATGGGTAATGATTGTTCGGGAAATGGTGCCGGTAATCGCCGCGTCAAAAATTTCAGTCGTAGTCGCTTTTCGCATTTTTCGGAAATTTTCTCGGGCACGATCAAATACCACAACGGACTCGTTGACTGAGTAGCCGAGAATCGCCAATACCGCCGCCAGAACTGGCAGGGAAAATTCCCATCCAAAAAACGCAAAAAAACCAAGAATAATAATCACATCATGCAAGTTTGCGATGATGGTGGCGACCGCAAAACGCCACTCAAATCGGACGGCCAAATACGCCATGATTCCGATACAAACAGCCAACAAAGCCATGGCCCCATCATAGGCAAGCTCACCTCCCACCGATGAACCGACAAATTCGGTTCGTGTCAACTTGACTGCGGCATCCTTCTTTTTGTCAACCTCTGCGGGACAAATTTGCTCAACAGGTTTACCCGCGTCAGTTGCCTCCACTGCACAAAGAGCCGCCATGACGGCATCATTCTGCTTTTGCATCGCGACGTTTTGGTTTGCCTCGGTGGCGCTGGGTTTAGGCAAACGAATCAACAAATCCTGCGGCGAACCAAATCGGATGACCTCCGCTGCAAGCCCCATTTTTTCCAAGGTGGTGCGAACACGATCCGGTTCGGTGGCCTTTGCGTATTGCACCTCCATCACGGTTCCGCCGACAAACTCAATGGACAAATGCAGCCCATTCTTCCAAAGGAAAAATACCGCCAGCAAAAAGGTGACAAATGAAATCACGTTGAATATCAACGCATGTTTCATGAACGGGATTGATTTTCTGAGCTTGAATAATTCCATTTTCTGCTGCCTTTTACTTTTTAATTTCGACGAACAAACACATCAAGTGGCCTAAGATTGTCAGCCTGCAACTAAACGGTTTTGGCTGTCTTGCTCCATTGGACATTACCGATGGGCAACATCGAGACCTTTTTCTTGCCACCATAAACCAGGTTGACGATGCCACGTGAAACCATTACCGCTGAAAAAATCGAAGTGGTAATACCCAGACAATGGACAACCGCAAATCCGCGCACCGGTCCGGAACCCCAAATCAACAACGCCAAGCCTGCGATCAGCGTGGTGATATTCGAGTCGATGATGGTATCAAGCGCGCGGTCATAGCCGGCCTGAATCGCCATTTGTGGTGACATGCCGTTGCGTAACTCTTCGCGAATACGCTCGTTAATCAGTACGTTGGCATCAATCGCCATACCCAACGTTAGTGCAATCGCAGCGATACCGGGCAACGTTAGCGTCGCTTGCAACATTGACAGGAGCGCAATCAGAAAAAATAAATTTGCGCCGAGGGAAATAACTGAAATTACGCCAAACAGCGAATAATAAATCACCATAAAAATGGCGATCAACGCAAAACCCAGCAGCAGCGAGTTTTTACCCTTGGTGATGTTGTCGGCACCCAGGCTCGGGCCGATGGTGCGCTCTTCGATGATTTCCATCGGCGCGGCCAGCGCGCCCGCACGCATCAACAGCGCCAGATTTTTCGCTTCCTGCGAGGTTGGTATTCCAGTAATTTGGAAGTTAACGCCCAGTTCGCTTTGAATGGTCGGCCAACTCAGAATTTCCGGCTTCCCCTTTTCAATCAAAATCACCGCCATGTTTTTGCCGACGTTTTCACGCGTTGCGAGTGTCATCGCGCGGCCACCGGCTCCATCCAAACGAACGCTCACATTCGGTGTGTTCCCTTTTTGCGTGTCAAATCCCGGCTGCGCATCCGTCACTTTTTCACCGGTAACAATCACCTGCTTGCGAACCAGCACAATTCGCCCCTGCGGATCTTGCATTTTTTCGGTGCCAAATGGCACCGGTTCGGACCGATAATTTTCGAACGAGCCGCCACTCATATACTCCTCGGCAACCATACGAAACTCGAGTGTAGCGGTACGGCCGATAATATCCTTGGCCTGACCGGGATCTTGCACCCCGGCGAGTTGCACCAGAATACGGTCTGCGCCCTGCTGTTGAACAATCGGCTCGGACACGCCCAGTTCGTTCACCCGTTTGCGAAGTGCCGTCATATTTTGCTGAAGCGCGGCGTCTTTTAACTTGATCACGGTCTCCGGCTTCATCGCCAGCGTGACCACAATCTCGTCGCCCTGATTGGCTTCGCGAACGAGCAGGTCTTGATATTGGGCATTGATCACCTTCAAGCCCTTGTCAGCCTCGGCGCGCTCTTTAAATCGCACCACCACATTGTCTCCATCGCGCGAAATACCAGTGTAGAAAACCTTCTTATCACGAAGCAAGGCGCGATTTTCGTTTTGATAGCGATCAACCGCCTTATTAACCGCCGTCTTCATATCGACCTGCATCAAAAAGTGCACGCCACCACGCAAATCCAGGCCCAAATACATTGGCAGCGCGTTGATCTTGGCAAGCCACTTCGGCGACTTGGACAACATATTGAGCGCGACCACATAACCTTCACCGAGCTGTTTTTGCAATTCATCCCGCGCGGCCGTTTGCGATTTGTTATCCGCGACACGAACCTTAAGAAATTCACCGTCAAGTTCAACCGCCTGCGTGATGCTGATATTGGCGGCCTTTAATAAATCGGTGACCCGCGTCTGCAATCCGGCGTCAACTTTATTGGCCCGTAATCCGGAAACCTGGACTGCAGGTTCGTCACCGAAAAAATTGGGTGCCGTGTAAAACATTGACGTAATGACAGCAAAAACGATGATGGCGTATTTCCATGCGGGATACTTGTTCATTGCAACCTCAGGCAAACTGGGACGGGGACAAACTAGTAATGATGCGGACGAATTTTTATACGACGAGGTGACTATTTCACCACGTCGTTATAGGTTCCCTTGGGCAGCAAGGTGGTGACCGCACCGCGCTGCACATGAATGACCTTGCCGTCAGCAACCTCGAGGCCAACGTAGCCATCACCAATCTTGGTGATCCGGCCGATAATGCCAATGGCGATGACCTCGTCACCCTTTTGCAGACTGTCGATCATTGACTTTTGCTCTTTCGACTTTTTCATTTGCGGACGGATCATGAGAAAGTAAAGCAAGATAAACATCAAAAAGATTGGCAGCAAACCAATCAAAGTGTCGCCACCAGAGGCTTGGGCGGTTTGGGCATAGGCATTGCTGATCATGTGTGGCTCCCCGAAAACAGGTTTGAATAATGTCGTTTATGACGGCGTAAAAAATGGCGTGGCTGAAGGTGGCTGAAGAACAATAAAGCGAATGGACGAATGCCAGGAACTGATCCTAGTTTGGGTAATATCCGCAGAAATCAACCCGAAATTATAGCGGATTCAATCTTCGCAAGGACTTGCCACACAAACATACTGAATGGGCATGATTTCTACGATTGGCCAAACAACAATGGATTAGGCAATCTTCAGCACTATTTGGCTGGAAATGAGCGCCCAATAAGGTAATTTGCCAAAACATCGATTGCGGCCCGCGAATTAGTCCACGCCGCGAGCGCGATCCGCGTAAAACTGATCGCGAAAGGCATCGAAACGATCACCCTCAATCGCGGCCCGAATATCCCGCATCAATTCTTGGTAATAGAAAAGATTGTGAATCGTGTTGAAACGTGCGCCCATAATTTCACTGGTGCGTTGCAAATGGTGCAAATAAGCGCGTGTTGCCGTCCGACAGGTGTAACACCCACAGGTTTCATCCGGTGGACGGACATCCTCGCGGTATTTTGCGTTGCGAATTTTGATATCGCCAAAGCGTGTGAATAACCAGCCGTTGCGGGCGTTTCGGGTTGGCATGACACAATCAAACATATCCATGCCGCGTGCCACCGCCTCGACCAAGTCCTCCGGCGTCCCAATTCCCATCACGTATCGTGGTTTGTTTGCCGGCAATTGGGGCGCGGTGTGTTCAAGAATTCGCAACATATCTTCCTTGGGCTCACCAACAGACAATCCACCAATGGCATAACCGTGAAAATTCATCGCTACCAACGCCTCGCGCGACTCATCCCGCAAGTCCTCATACATACCGCCCTGGACAATTCCGAATAGTGCATTGGTATTTTCGAGGCGGTCAAATTCGTCGCGACAGCGCTTGGCCCAGCGCAACGACAGCCGCATCGATTGCGCCGCTTCATCATGGGTCGCCGGAAAATTTGTACACTCATCAAAAATCATGACAATGTCAGAATTCAATGCTTTCTGAATCTGCATCGACACTTCGGGTGACAAAAAACATTTGTCGCCATTAACAGGCGATTGAAATGCGACGCCCTCCTCGGTGATTTTGCGCAGGTCACCCAAACTCCACACCTGAAAGCCGCCCGAGTCCGTCAGAATGGGTTTGTCCCACGCCATAAACCGATGCAGGCCATTGTGCTTGGAAATCACGTCCATGCCCGGGCGCAACCAAAGGTGAAAAGTATTGCCCAGCACAATTTGGGTGCCAATTTCGTTTAATTCCAACGGACTCATCGCCTTGACTGTCCCGTAGGTACCAACCGGCATAAAAACCGGGGTCTCAATTACACCATGGGCCAAATTCAACCGTCCGCGACGGGCGGTTCCTTGCTTATTCTGGCTTTGCGCCAACACCTGAAATTCCAAAATTCCACCTGAAAATAAAATATGTTGCGCGAGCATAACGACAATCCGAGTTTTTTTCCACTTGTGACATGGCGTTTTAGAACTTTTGCCGGATCAAATTCGTCAAATTCGTCAAATAAAAATTGAATCCAGCCAATCAAAGGTTCAAAATTGAGACTGGCAGGCGCAAACGATAGTATTATTGCCAGACACAATATTCATCAATTAGTAAACAAATTAATCATGTCGGCAGATGGCAGTTTTGACCAAATACATGGGCCGGAATTAGAAAGAATGCTGCAAAAAAAAACATCAAATGAGTTGAAGGTCGGCATGTTTGTTGCCGATTTAGATCGGCCGTGGATGGATACACCGTTTCTGCTGCAAGGTTTTATGCTTGAAGACGCCGACCAGATTGCACAGATTCAGGCGCATTGCCAATGGGTCATGATTGATCCAATGCGCTCCACCGGGCAGGAATTTGAACAGCGTCCCGGGAAAAAAGAAACTCCGCAAAAACGCAATTTGAGCAATGACCCGGTCGTGACCATCCATCGTACGGAGGCGGCCAAGCCGACGTCCGTCGAACAATTGCGGGCCGCAACCGGCAATCTGAGCACCATGCCAAACGCAAAGCAACCGACTGGCAATACCGGCGGATCGAACCTCGCTCCGGCTAAAAAGCCCGGCGAGTTTGCCGTCCCGATCCGCCAGCGGACGGTTGACAAGACCGCATCCGGTGGTCGGTTTGGCAACCAGGCCGCGGCTGAAATGTCACGCAATGCAGAGGTTGCAGGATCGCGCACCTCAGGCGGATTACGCGGCTTGTTTGGTCAATTAAAACAGGATGTGAAAAATCTGTTCTCATCATCGCAAGAAGATGATTTGGACCTTGATCAATACACCGCGCCCGCGAAGGTGGAAGCCGAGCGCCCGTCATTTCTTCCGGAGTCCGTGCAATTAACCATCTATGAGGATAAAAAACCGGTCGAAACAGAAATTGGCGCAGCCAAAGACGCTTTTGCCAACACCCATACCCTGCTTCAAAACGTGGTGGCTGACATTCGATCGGGAAACACCATGCAAGTCGACGTCGTCGAGCGTGTCATCGAGGATATGGTCGACAGCATGGTGCGCAATCCGGATGCCATGATGTGGGTCGCGCGCATGCGCGAACGAGATTCGTCAACCTACGACCATGGCCTGCGGGTGGCCATTAATCTAATCGCATTCGGCCGGCATTTGGGTTACCCCAAAGAGCACCTCGGCCAGCTTGGCATCATCGGACTATTACTTGACATTGGCAAAATCCGAATACCACGGGAACTCTTGGAAAAACATGCGCGACTGACACCAACAGAGTTTGCGGAAATCAAACTCCACGTCAATCATAGTGTTGATATTTTGAATCAGACCGCTCACGTCAACCCGGATGTCGTCGACGCGGTTGCGCAACATCACGAACGCATGGATGGGTCCGGTTATCCAAACGGGCTGTCCGGCAACAACATTGGCATCTTTGGGAAAATGGCGGCGATCGCGGACACCTACTCGGCGATCACCACCAAACGCGCCTATGCCGAGGCGGCATCGCCGCATGAAGCATTGCAGATGTTGACCAGTTGGGGTGGCGCACAGTTTCAGGCAGAAATGATCGAGCACTTCATTCAATCGATCGGGGTATTTCCGGTGGGCAGCCTGGTAGAACTTTCGACCGGGGAAGT
>JANPNU010000357.1:0-6020 GCA_031427615.1 Burkholderiales bacterium | reverse complement strand
GGGCGATCAGCGCACTGATTAACAGGGGCACGTCCTCTGGAATCTCCCGTAGCGGCGGCATTTTTAATTCAATTACGTTCAGGCGATAAAACAAGTCCTGGCGGAATTCCCCCGCCAGAACTTTTTCCGACAGGTTTTTGTGGGTCGCGCTGATAATGCGGAAGTCGATGGCCTTTTCGGTGGTGTCACCGACGCGACGAACTTTTTTCTCCTGAATCACCCGCAGCAACTTGACTTGCATAAGCAGCGGCAGATCGCCAACCTCATCCAGAAACAAAGTGCCGCCATCCGCTGCCTGCAAATAACCGTCCCGATCCGCATCGGCACCGGTAAAGGCCCCCTTGCGATAGCCAAAAAACTCGCTCTCCATCAAATTTTCCGGGATTGCGCCACAATTTACGGCAACAAATTGTGCGTCCCGGCGGGCGCTATTGTTGTGAATCAATCGCGCCGCCACTTCCTTGCCGGTGCCTGATTCGCCGGCGATATAGACCGGTGCCTGGCTGCGCGCAAGTTTGGCGATCATTTCGCGGGCGCGGACAATAGGTGCCGATTCGCCAATGAGCTGTGGGCCGAAATTATTGATTTCATGGGCTGCCGAACTGGTACGCTCATTGTTGACAGCCAAGGTTTTTTTTGTTTGTTCGGACGTGCGCGGCAAACTTAGCGCGGCTGTGACCACTTCGCGCAATTGTTTCAATTGAATAGGTTTTGAAAGGTAGTCAAACGCACCCGCCTTGAGTGCGGCCACTGCATTGTCAGTCGAGCCGTATGCTGTGATGACCGCAACCGGTGTATTGCCGTATTGGCCGGCAATATGGGACAACAACATCAGGCCATCGCCGTCCGGAAGTCGCATATCAGTCAGGCAAAGATCGTAGGCGCGCTCCGCAAGGCGCTTGGTAGCATGGGCGACGTTATCTGCACTGTCTGCCTCGATTCCCATGCGCATTAATGTCAACACGACAAGTTCGCGAATATCAGCCTCATCGTCGACAACCAATACACGTTTGGTTGCGTAGTTACTTTGCCCGCTCGAATCGGTCATGGTCATGTTTCGCTCTTCACTTTCATTAGTAATCGGAAATGTGCACCACGACTATTCGCCACCTGTCTCGAAAAGTGTTCATTCATCACCGTACTATCAACCACACAATCAAGTGTCGCTCCGTTTACTTGTGCGAGTTCGCGGGCGATATAAAGACCCAGGCCGGTTCCCTTTGCATCGGTGGTAAAAAATGGTTCAAACAAATGTTGCATGGCGTCGGTTTCAACTCCATCGCCATCGTCGGCCACGTTGATCGCAACTCCATTGCCAATACGCGAAACAACAATCGATATCGACGCGTCCATGCCAGACGCAAATCGAGTTGCATTGCGGCATAGATTCCATAAGACCTGGTCCAGGTGGGCGCGGTCAAAAAATAATTTGGATCGGGTGGTGATTTGCAAATGAAAAAGGGATGGTGAATGGTGTTCGTTGGCGCAAAATTCGTTCAGAAATTTCCGCAAAAACGCCTCGGGGTCAACCACTTCAGGATGGGCGCGGTCGCGTCGGTTTAAATCCAGGACCTCTTCAACCAGCCTGTTCAGCCGATGGGCATTCTCCTGAATAATTGTCAATAATCGTCCGGCGGCTTTAACGAGGTTGGTATCTTCCTGCAAAAGCTCAGCGGCATGATTAATGGATGACAGGGGGTTGCGAATTTCATGGGCGATTGACGCGGTGAGGCGGCCCAGCGCAACCAATTTCATTTGTTGCGCCTGGTTGCGAATGCGCGATGCATCCTCCAAAAATATCACGATGGGTGAAATCTCCTCATCGCCAATTGCAACAAACCGTCCTTGATACTCTCGTTGCGTTTTTGAATCCCGCATGATTGGAAATTCCCGGGTGTGATCCATCCGCCACTCTCGTAACAGTCGGGCCAGTTGTGGGGCAACGTCAATCAACGGCTGTCCGATGGCACCACTTAGGCCGCCAACCAGGGAGCCGCATTGTGGATTGTGTTGCCGAATCATTCCGCTCTCATCAACAACAACAAAGCCGTCCTGCATATCACGAATGACGAGTTCATTGATCTGCGCCAGATTTGCCAGATCAATGCCGCGTTTCTCGGCAATTTGTTCGGCGCCCTTGGCATATTTTGCAAGGGTGTAGGCAAGTCCGGCAATAACAAAATAACCAGTGGCCAGCATGCCGCTTGGCACAAATTCGGCCGCCGTTGCGTCGCGGTATAAAAACTGCCAAACTTGTTCAAATAGTACGGCAAGTGTGGCAACGGCAGCATGGAAAAAAGCCATTCTGCCGTGGGCAACCAATGCGCCGGCAGCAAGCGAAATCAACAGCAACATACCAAGGCCGCTGCGTGCCCCACCCGATGCATGCATCAGCAAGACCAGCATGACGATATCGACAAACGTCTGCGCCGTCAGTTGAATTGTCGGCGTGGACAGGCGCAATTGCGTGGTCGTAATCAGCGCGATACTGGCAACAAAGTATGAGCTGAGCGCCACACTGGCGATAACAGATGAGGCCGAGCCGATGATTGGGTAGCGGCTAAAGCCCCAAAAAATAATCGCCAGAATGATCACCACAATCAAGCGGTAGGCCGCAAACAATGTCAACGTGCGCCAGGCGGCATCGGTTGTTTCGAACGCGGTAAAAGCTGGTGGCATACCAGCCAAGCCAAGCGGCGAACGGTGCGCTTTTTGAGGTGAAAAAATTTCGGAATCAGCCATGTTCTTACGCCCGCTGACGGTGGGTCACAGCACTAATCACTTTGCCGCACTGCTGCAGGCGCTAACATTTTTGCAAGTGAATGAGTCGTCGCCGACTTGTTTGGCTTCCGACTCGGGAATATTCACGCCGCATCGCTGGCACGACACCATGCGTTCGGAGGCGGGTATTTGCTTGTTGGAATCAGCGTTCGATTGGCGGCCTGTCTTTCGTTTGGCAAAAAACAGTAACCACACGATTGCGACGATCAACAGGCCAAACAGTACTTTTCCCATTTGCTTTTCCTTTGGCAACAGACCGATAGTTTGCGGCAAATCGTAATCAGCGATAAATGCCGCCACTATTTTTCAACAAACGCCCGTTCGATAACAAAATGACCCGGTTCACTCATATTGCCTTCATCCCAACCGCGCGCGGTGAAGATTGTTTTTACGTCGCGCAGCATCTCCGGACTGCCACAAATCATCACTCGGTCGTGATCTTTGTTCATCATTGGCAGGCCAATATCAATTTCCAGTTTGCCGCTTTCTATCAAGTCGGTGATCCGACCCTGATTTTTGAATGGCTCACGGGTAACCGTCGGGTAATAAATAAATTGATTTCGTACCAACTCACCAAAAAATTCATTGTTTGGCAAATCGTTTTGCAGATAGTCGTGATAGGCCAACTCCGCCACCTGCCGGGTACCATGAACCAAGATTACCCGTTCAAATCGTTCATAGGTTTCGGGATCCTTGATGACACTCATAAACGGGGCCATGCCGGTTCCCGTCGAAAGTAAGTACAAATTTTTCCCGGAAAGGACATTTTGTAATATCAACGTGCCAACTGCTTTGGAATTAACCAACAGTGGGTCACCCGGCTTAATGTGCATCAGCCGAGAGGTGAGCGGGCCGTTGGGTACTTTGATTGACAAAAACTCGAGTGTTTCATCGTAGTTCGCGGAGACCATTGAGTACGCCCGCATGAGCGGTTTACCTTGGACAACAATGCCGATCATGGTGAATTGTCCGTTCAGAAAACGAAATGACTGGTCGCGGGTGGTGGTGAAGCTGAACAGACTGTCTGTCCAGTGGTGAACCGCCAATACCCGCTCATTAAATACATTTGCCATAAGTCATCCAAAAAAACAAAAAAGCCTCCAACGGGAAGGCTCTCTTAACCATTGTTCCCAGCAGAAATAGGGGCGTTACCATTGGCCGGAAACGTCCTGTGAAGCATATTCACTCCAAACCGTTGGCAACTGCAAGATTCGCCGCCGATCATGCATGTTGGTCGCAGCGGTGATCAAGTATTTGCCGAAATAATTGCATGTCCGGGCAATCATCCGTATGCGCGTAATCAGAATTTCCGCTCGACGGCAAATAAACATAATTGTAGCAGCGCACTCTTGTGAACGGAATTTTGCAGCCCCTCAATACAAGTTCTTGCGATCTCGACTTCGCGGATGGCGGCATTCCTGGCATATTCCACGGCACCGGTCGATTCGATTGCGGCAATCACCTCGTCTATATGCGCCAGCCCGCCGTGTTCAATTGCATTTCGAATGATGCAGCGGTCGGCTGTACTGCCGGTGCGCAAGGCGTAAATAAGCGGCAACGTTGGTTTTCCTTCCGCCAAATCATCTCCTATGTTTTTTCCGGTCTCAGCAGCGACGCCCGAGTAGTCCAAGACATCGTCAATGATTTGAAAAGCGGTCCCCAAATGCATCCCATAGTCGGTCAGCGCGCGTTCGTCAGTTTCGGTCGCCCCACCCAAAATCGCCCCAACTCGGGTCGCGGCAGAAAACAACTTGGCAGTTTTGTAACGAACAACCCGCATATAGGCTTGTTCATCCGTGTCGGCGTTGCCGACGTTTAATAATTGCAATACTTCGCCCTCGGCAATAATGTTGGTTGCTTCCGCCATGACTTTCATAATCGGCATTGAGCCCATTTCGACCATCATTTGAAATGCGCGGGAATAAAGAAAATCCCCGACTAGTACGGATGCCGCATTGCCGAATACGGCGTTGGCCGTTTGTTTTCCACGGCGCAACGACGATTCATCGACAACGTCATCATGGAGCAACGTGGCCGTGTGAATAAATTCAATTACTGCGGCAAGCTCCCATGTTTTACTTGGCGAGGCGGAAAAGTGACCGCCCGCTAACAACACCAAGGCAGGGCGTAATCGTTTGCCGCCGGAGCCAATAATGTAATTTGAAATTTGATTGATCAAGACCACATCCGATGCCAATCGTTGCCGAATTACCGCATCAACGGCATCCATATCGCCACTAATAACGTGGCGAAAGTCTTCTAAATGGGGCGATTTTTGGGCTTGATTCATTAAATTTGGGTTGTGCGGTGGCAAAAGCAAGCAAATTGAGCGCCGTAAGCCACTGTTTTAACGCAAGAAAGTTGTTTGACTGCGAATGCCTCGGTGCGTATAATAGCCGGTTCTAATGTGCTTTCGTATGTCGGCACCTGTGTCGATCGGAATTGTCGCGATAGAAATAATCAACTTTTTGGAGTTCAACCATGTACGCGGTCATAAAAACCGGGGGCAAGCAGTATCGTGTTGCCACTGGTGAAAAAATTAAAGTAGAACAGATACCGGCAGACGTGGGCGCGCAGATCGTTTTGGATCAGGTGATGATGGTGGGAAGCGGCGAAGCCGTAACTGTCGGCACACCAATGATCGCAGGCGCTGCCGTCACGGCCACCGTTATTTCACAGGGTCGTGCCGACAAGGTACGTATTTTTAAGATGCGCCGACGCAAGCATTATCAAAAGCGTCAAGGACATCGTCAGAACTATACCGAGATTCAAATCGGTGAAATTTCTGCCAAATGAGCAAAGCCTAAGGAGATCTCATAAATGGCACATAAAAAAGCCGGTGGTTCCTCGAGGAACGGCCGTGATTCAGAATCGAAACGTCTGGGAGTCAAATCCTACGGCGGTGAATTGATCAGCGCGGGAACGATTATTGTCCGTCAGCGCGGAACTGAGTTTCATGCGGGCGACAACGTCGGCATGGGCAAGGACCATACTTTGTTTGCGTTGAAAACCGGTACGGTTAGCTTCGCGGTCAAAGGGGTAAAAAGAAATCGTACGATTTCAATTCTGCCCGCCTGATTTTTTTCAGGCTTTAGCATTACCTGAGCATCAAACGAAGCCCCGAAGAATCTTCGGGGCTTTTGTTTTTGTACTTCCAAATATTATTAGCGACTGAACCGATCGTCACGGCCTTGTAGTGTGATCCGAGTAAACCCCTATGAAATTTATCGACGAAGCAC
>JANPNU010000356.1:0-1976 GCA_031427615.1 Burkholderiales bacterium | reverse complement strand
ACTAAAAGCGGATTTGATTCCCGTGTTTGGTGAAGGACTGCGTTTAACGGTGAAGGTCGGCGGGGCAATCGCGCAGGGTGTCGGCAACAGTTTGATAGCGGTTGAGGACCAGGCCCGCGATGATGCGCAAAAGGCGGCGGAAGAATCGATCGCGAATGATCCATTTATTAAAAATCTCGCCGACGAATTCGGCGCGACCGTTGACCGTGCGGCGATCCGTCCGGCCAGTAGTTGATTCGATAAATATTCAAAAATAGATTGAGGAGATCGGGATGATTCCAAAAGGCGGCTTGGGCGCACTGATGAAACAGGCGCAGCAAATGCAGGAAAATATGAAGCGAGCACAAGATCAGCTCGCCACAGTTGAAGTTGAAGGTGCGGCGGGTGGAGGCATGGTGAAAGTCACCCTGACTTGTCGCAACGACGTAAAACGCGTAACCATTGATCCGGGCGTGATGGATGACCGTGAAATGCTGGAAGACTTGATCGCAGCGGCCATGAATGACGCCGTACGCAAGGCCGAGGCCGTAAGCCAAGAAAAAATGAGCGGTTTTACCCAGGGTATGGGCATGCCGCCCGGCTTTAAATTGCCGTTTTGATTGTTTCGGCATGATTGCAGAAGTCAAAGTGAGGCAAAGTTGATTGCGGCACGGCTATGGTTTGGATTGATGTGGGTTTCGACCGCGGCCACTGCAACGGGTTCGGTTGAGCCGGTCAATGTCAAGCTTTTCGAAGCGGGCAAAAACGGGCAGTAGCAATGATTGTGCAGCGGATTGCCCCGACTGCCAGTTACTCCGAAGCAAATTCCGCGAGCACGTTGTTGTCGTTGTACAAAGAGTTACGGATATTTGGCGGCCTGGACCAACAGCATTGGCAGCCGCGTCCTGAAGTGACGGTTGCCGCTCATCTGCAATCGATGGCGTTATTGCAACGCGCCTATCAAACCAAGACCGCGGCTCATTTCGGGCCACTTGGCGACGGCTTTTGTGTTGCCAACAAGACCGCGCCTTGCACGGACAAGAGTCGTGGGCTGGTGTTTTGGCGAGATGCCACTGCCGACGCCGCGTTATCGGTTTATCAGGCATTTTGATGACGACCCCAAGCAGCTTATCCGCGCTGATTGACGCTTTGCGTTGTCTGCCAAGCGTGGGGCCAAAATCGGCCCAGCGTATGGCTTTTCATTTGTTACAGCGTGATCAGGATGGCGCGCGTCGTTTGGCAGATGCCATGCGTGCCGCAATTGAACGCACCAAACACTGTGCCATGTGTAATACCTTCACCGAGCTGGAGATATGTGAAATCTGCGTGCATCCCAAACGCGACCGGACTTTGTTGTGTGTGGTTGAGTCGCCGAGCGATTTGCTGATGATGGAGCAAACCCAAACCTATCGCGGCATGTATTTTGTGCTGATGGGCAAGTTATCCCCGCTTGACGGCATCGGACCAAAGGAACTTCATTTGGATCGCCTGGCCAATCGGGTGCGTGACGGGATAGTGAAGGAAATCATCCTGGCCACCAACTTTACGGTTGAAGGCGAGGCGACGTCACATTACATCAGCGAGTTGTTTGCCACCGACGGCATCAAAGTCACGCGTATTGCCCGTGGCTTGCCGGTTGGTGGTGAGCTTGAATATGTTGACTCTAATACACTCGCCCAAGCGCTACTTGATCGCCGCACAGTCGATTAGGGAAGCTCTGATTAAGTCCATTTCGTCGCCATACGTTGTTGCTTACACAAAAAATTCTCCTTACATATCAAACAGATGCCGCGTCGAATTGTTTGTGCTCGCGCCTAGTCTGGCTTAGAACTGAACTTAATCAGTGCTTCCATAGGTTTATTAGGTACCGCGTAGGTTGAGCCTTTATTTGGTCCCGTTGGTTCGGTTGGTTCATTAACCTGCATATTTCATGGGTCGCCCGTGGTTCCCCAGGGAGCGCACTATGAAGAACATTAAATCCAATTTGGATTGTCAAT
>JANPNU010000355.1:0-10086 GCA_031427615.1 Burkholderiales bacterium | reverse complement strand
GGCAGGCGGTGCAGCCAGATGAACGATAGTCACCCGGTTGTTCATTGGTTCCCAAAAACCACAGGTGCGGATCGTTGAGTCGTGTTTTGGTGATGTTGATAACGGGCACAGCGATACGCTGGCCGGTGGCGGGACCACGATTGGATTGTTTGATATCCGGCCGACCGGGTTCATCAAGCTTTTGCAACGCGCCGGTGGAATTCGGTAATCCGACTTCGGGGAACTGGGTATTGATGACACGGCCACCGCGCTCAAATACCCGGAAAATATCGCCGGGTGGAATGGTTTCCCAAGCGGGTAGCGGTGCGAGCGACGGCAGAATCCCCATCGCCGTCATGTGTGGCGTGACCGGCACCGGATTTTTGAGCAACGCGCCGACACCATTGGCCGTGTAAGCCTCGCCGAGGATATATCGCTTGTAGGGCAGGATGCCGTTGTTGTATGATGCGCCGCCCCATAACATCGCCGAAGTTGACATCAGGCTGCGCTCAACCGCTTGAATGATTTCGAGATGGCAGGCACCACAGGCTTCGCGCGCAACCCGCAGATCACCCGGGTTGATGAAGCGCACAAATTCGCGCGCCTCGCGATTCAGCAACGTATAACTTCCAGCGGGATTGGCGCTGGAGGGGGCATTCCATGCATCAGGAAAACGCGGCAGGATATGCGCAGCTTTTTTGGCGATGCCATATTGCGCATCATCTTTGGCGGCATCTTTTG
Source organism: Burkholderiales bacterium (assembly GCA_031427615.1). Lineage (GTDB taxonomy): Bacteria > Pseudomonadota > Gammaproteobacteria > Burkholderiales > Usitatibacteraceae > UKL13-2. Next base: position 9,366 of record JANPNU010000355.1, on the reverse strand, counting down.
GTTTAACCATGCTTGCATCGCCGCCGTGGCAGTCGGTGCAGCCAATCACCACACCCGGGTTGGCATGCATGGTGTGGCGGTCGGTGGTGGTGTGGCACGACACACAACCAAACGACTTTTGCGTTTCGTCCATGATCGATTGGCGGGCGGGGGCGGCAGGTGTGACCGCATAACTGCGCACAACCGGCTTTTCACTGCCCGTGGCGTGCGCAGTGCGCAGCGCAAGAGTAAACAGCAAACTCAAGCACAGCAGCGCGATTGCAAGCATTTTTGCCTGAACAGGCCCACCAATAAACGAGTTTTGTTTCATATTAATATGCCAGCACCAGATTAATCAACACGGAATATTGCGGGCCACGTTTGCCTTCATCGTACAGCTGCTTGAGTGCTTTGCCCGGCAGTAAGGTTGCGGCGGAAATATTGAGCACGATGTTTTGGCTCATCACCGGCCGGATTTGCACGCCCGCTGAAAAATCGATACCAAGGTTTCTTGACGTGATGTTTTGATTGCGCAATACCGATAACGACGAGGTGTGAATAAAATTGAGCATCGACAGATTCGTCAATAACCGAACACGGGGCGTCAGATCGGCGTCGGCGCCAATTCCGATCAACGTTAATCCGGGATTCACGAAATTGGATTGCCCCTGATCCTTGGACGAGCGCAGTGATGGCAACACGCCGTTACGCTGCGACAACGCCACGCCACCACCACCGATGAGAGGCACCGCCTGACGAATAAAAAAACTGGTGTCGGCGCCGGCAAATTGTGGGTTCTCAAAAATCGCGTCAAAGCCGGTGGCGCGCCCATCAAATGGATTTTTATCGCCACTGGCGACGAGCGCGTTGCCGCGGAACCGTAACCAACTAAAGTCGCGTGAAATTTCCGCCGCCGCAAAACCGGCGCGAATGGTTTGCGCACGTTGCGCGATGGGATGACGTTCATCGGTGCCGAATGCGCCATAAAACGACGAGGTCAAATTCCAGCGACCGAAGTGGCCATCCCCACTCAGGCCGACATAAGTCACAGCGTAATTGCGTGGTCGCGCGTCACCAATCACCGCCGGACGGATCAAAAAACCGTTGCGGTCGTAGTAGTCCGGTCCCGATTCGCGGTTGATGTTGTGAATGATGGTTGCCTGTGTGGTGTGGCCAACCAGCGGAAAATCCTGCCGATAGGCGTTGGCGACAAACAGATGATCACGGCGCATTTTTTGGCTGAGGTCGTTCAAACCACTATTGGTATCTTTTTCAAGGCGACGAAAATAACCGATGTTGTATTGCCAGAAATTGTTGTCGCGATTGCCAAACAGACGCACACCAAACGGCACATCCTGAAAAACAAAACCGCGGAAGTCGGAAATAAACGGCTGAATGCCGACCCGCAAGGAATCAAAATCGTAATAGTCCGACACATTACGCAAATGCACATCGGCGAATAATTCCTGCACACCAAAATGTTGATCAGTGCGGCGCGTGCCTTGCCGGGGATCGACATTTAGCCCGCGTACTTCCTGGATGCGCGCATGATTGATCTGAAAGGCCGGCGCAAAACGAAATTCGTAGTCAGGTGGGCGAAAGGTGGTGTTTCCCTTGATCACTGCCGCCGATAAAATAATGGTTTCAACAAAGGCGGTTTGATTGCCACGGCCGAATACATTGTTCACATCCGCGCGCGCCGACGACTGCGCACCAACCGGGGTGGGCAAACGGCGGGTTTCAATCAGGGAGTCGGAAATGACGGACAGCGCCAAAAACCAGTCGTTGTTTTTTCCGTCCAGCCACTTGGCGAACGGGGCAAAGGGTTTGTCACCTTTCCAGACGTTGTGGTTGTAAGGGTCGTACCAGGGAAATTTAAAACCGAGTGAATCGATAATGCGCCAGCGATCCGGCACCGCAATCGATTGGCGAATATCCATGGGTGTCGGCGCATCGACTTTTGTTGGGTCGATGGGCGGTAGTGGATATTTAATCGGTGCCCGTGTGTCGGATGGCGCGCGCGATCGCACAATGGGTTCGGCTTCGTCGGCCGGCAGCGGTGCCCATTGCCGCGGGGAGGTTAACGCCGGCGGTGAAAACGCGGTGGCTTCCATCACACCAGCGCCGGCACAAACCAGCAACAGCAGGCGCATCGTCTGGAGCAGAAATGGCGAGGGCGCAACTTGCATCACAAACCCTCACAAACGTTTTGTTCGTTGCCGTTGATGAACGGTGCGACCGGGCATTGCACATAACGCAAACGGCTGCCGAGTCCCTGCGGGGTCAGATTGTCGGCACGCAAATGTTTGGGTGCGTTGCCGATGCCGGTGTTGAGGGCGACACCAGCGATGTGCAGCCCCAGAAAAGCAATGAGGTCGTCCTGATCAACGCCATCACCGGATACACCAATGGCCCCGACCAACTGCGTGCCGCGGTAGATTGGCACCGCTCCGGCAAAAATTTGAATGCCATTTTTCACCCTGGCCAAACCGGTACAGCCAACGGCGCCGGCAGCCGTGTCGCCAGTGGGGCTGGTGGCAGCGGCGATGATGGCGTTATAACTCAGATCAAGTTGTAAGCCGACGTTAAACGGGCTCCAGCTGTTGATGGGTGATGACAACGGGCCGGCGCTGGTGCCAATCATGCCGTCTGGAAAATAGGGCCGGGCGATATTGCCAATCGCACGATTGGCAAAGGCAATCCCATTCGACAACATGGCTGGGTCATTAAAAAATGTCCGCGTGGCGGTGATGGTTTGTGCAAACGTGCGCGCACCGGCCACCGGGTTGCCACCCGCACCGAGGTAAGTGATGTTAGGCAGTGCGGCTATTTCGGTCGCTGCATTGGGGTGTGAAAACAATAAGACGGTACGGGCTTTTTGCAAACTGACATCGGTGCCGAATATGGGGGCGTCCGGTGTGCGGGCGATGACCAAAACGTTGCCGTTGGTGTCCACCACCGACGCAGTTACTTGTGCCTGTGTATTCAGCGGCCGGCGGATTTGTGCACGGGTGCGATTGGCGACCTTGATTGCTTCACTGATAATCGTGGTTGCTTCGAGGAGGGTCATCAGCCCGTCGGTGCCTGACCGTGATGTATACCGATTGTTGTTGGCCGCATCAACCAATACAAACGCGTTTTGCGCGACCAACAGGCTCGCGTCACCCGTTGCGGCCGCGCGATAACCCGATGCGGTGCTGCCAAACGAAGTGCCGGCACGAATGGTGCCGTCAAAATAGCCGCCGACGGGTATGAGTGCGCCGCTGATGGTGGCCAACGCCGGTGCTTGTGCCGGGTTGGATAACAATGTTTCGGCGTCCACATAACGAAACGTGCGGCCATCGGCGGTAATACGGTTGCCGCGAATATCATCCGGTGCGGCGAATCCGTTGGTAGCCGCGACCGCGATCAGCTCGTCGACACTTTGATCGACATTGGTGGCGTCAAGGTCGAGCCCATAAATACCATCCGCAATCACACCGACACCACCAACCAGCCGGTTATTTTTATAAAGCGGCAGGCCACCCGGGTCGGCAGCCAGACCCAGCGGCGAACGCTTCGGCCCCACCGTGCCGTCGCTGGCACGGCGCATCAGGTCGGAGCAGGGGAGCTGTGAAAACTGCACGCCGTAGAGCGGACCGGACGGTTGATTCAACTCGCGCGGATTAAAGTGCTCCTGCACAATCTGGCTGGCGGTGCGGGAAGAAAACGCGTTGCCGTTGGATGATAAATACGCGCCGGTAATGGCCTTGGTGATTGCTGCGTGTGTGTCGGGCAGGATGTCGATGTTTTCCAGACCACCGCTGACACCCCGTCCGCTGGTAATGCGAAACGTGGTTGCTGCGCCGCTCATGCGATAGACCGCCAATACGTTTCCAACCCGATCAACCACCGCGATCGAGGCGCGCTGATTACGCGCGCTTGCCTCGGCCGCCGCTTGTGAGATCACGCGTTCAACATCAGCAATCGTTAACACATCGGTTGCGGCCGCTGGTGGCGTGCAATTATTTTGGCAAACCGCCGCATCATTTCCGCCCCCCCCACCCGAGCAGGCTATCAGCATCAAGCCGCCAACAACAACGGTCGTGAATAACTTGGCACGCATCATTTGACCGCTGTGGCTGTCGGATGCTTAAACAATCCGGATCGGGTCGGAATGCTGTCCTGTTTTGACTTCGGCAACACCACCGGTTTGCCTGCGCGGGTACCGCCAATATGAAAGCCGTGACAACTTTCACAGCTACCCGGTGCCTTGTCGCGTTCGGCGGCATTGCCAGAGTGGCACGAACGGCAATCGGCCAAATCGGGAATGGCAATGTCTGCGCTGGTTTTGGATGATTCAACTTCGTGACATTTTTTACAGTTAAAGGTGGCGTGTTGGCTATGTGGAAAACGTGATTTAGGCAACCAGTGCTGGGTCACCAACACCGCTGCGACTTGCCAGGTTTGTGTGGTACCACTGCCAACGCGGGTGATTTCATGGCAGGCAAAACAAACTCGTTTTTCCATCATTTCCGTGGCGATGGTCTTGGCTTTTTGATTGACCCATGCGATGTTTTTTTCGGGACCGGTGCGGGGTTGATCGCCGGGACGCCAAAATTGTGACGGCGGCTGATCGATTGTTTTGCCAATCAACGCCGCCTGGGCGTAAAACTCATTAATGGTGGCAATCACGTCGTCAACACGGCCATGCGGGACTTGTCGGCTGGTTGCCTTTGGTTCGAACTCAAGCGAGTGACAATCCTGACAATGCTCTTTCATGGTCACCGGCTTAAATCGTGTGCCGGTTTCATCCGGCACATGACAATTTTTGCATTCCATGGCGCGTTTTCCGCTCGGGCTGCGGACCCCGTCACGATTGTTGGCCGACAAATGCACGTCGTGCGGAAATTTCAAATTCGATTTTTCGATTAGCCGGGTCTGGTCATCTTGAGGCATGCGGATCACCGCCTCTTTGCCGGTCTTGCCCGGTACCAACATCGATAACCTGAATGCCGGGTGATCGGTTTTGAAGTCGGTGATATTGGTGATGGCCACATCGGTGTGACGGGTTTTCAAATCGTGGTGGCAATCGGTGCAGAGTGGTGAGTCTTGTCGTTTCAGCGCATTTTTGCCCTTGTGGTCGCGGTGACAGGCGGCACATCGACCTTCACTGCCATCGGCGCTAAATACGCTGGCATGCAGTTGTTTGGCCGCCGCGGTTTCAAGCGGGAAATGCCAGCCGATCGATTTGTGACAGGATTCACAGGCGTCGTTTTTGACTTGCACAAATGGCGTTTGATGACAGCGACTGCAATCCCGACCAAAACTGGCGTGGCCACTATCGAGCGGACCCGGATCCCAGGCGGCATCCGCGGTCACGTTGGCGGGCATTTTGTCGCCGGCCATATGGACGTCCGCGTTGAGGGCATGCCAGACCGGCCAGAGCAAAAACCCAAGGGTGATCGCACCCGCAAGCAGCCATGACATCCTGCGTTTGGAGAGCCAAGTCGAACTGAGCCCGGCGGCGGCAATTTTTTGCGCTTGGATCGTCGTATCGGTGCGATCAGCCAATGGCTCGGACAATTCCAACGACAGAGCCACATCCACATCCGGTGGCGTGGGCAATACGGAAAGGGTGTAAGGGCCGAGCTTGATTTCAAGGTCGGCTTTGAGCAAACAGACACGTTCAGCACGGCCATCAATTGCCATCACGCCCTGTGTCGCGTCAATGGTAAATCGCTCCGCCGAACTCTTTTGAATAATCGCGTGATGCAAGGCCACACGCGGGTCTGGCAGATGCAGTTTGCAATCACTGCCGCGACCGATCGGAATGGACTCGGCCTCAAGTACCTCGTCGGTGCGGGCGACCTGTCCTTGTTTATTGCGGGTCAGACGGGCGAGCAGTAGTTTCACGTCCGCACCGCCTTACCAGTAAAAAAATACTGCGACAATGTGCGCAACCATGGCCGCCAACAAACAAAATGACAGCGGCACATGCACATACAGCCACGCCTGCATCATCGCTCGAAAGCGCACATCGCGGCGTGCACGGGCGACCGCTTTTTGTTTGCGTAACATCACACCGTACAGGGCGTGCAGGGTCTGCACCTGCTCGATGCTTAAATCCGTTTTGTTGTTTTGGTCTTCCAGTATGGGGATGGCTTTATTGGTTGGGCAATCGGGATGCACAAATCGCAATTGGTCCCGCACGCCACCGCCGATCAAAGTGTGGTGCACGCTTTGCTGTACCGCCTGATTCAATTTGTCGGGCATGGTCATGGCGAGCCGTTGCGCTTCTTTGTCCAGGTCGCCGATTCTTAACAACACCGCGTCGAGCGAGTCGTCACCAAGATTGTCGGTTTGCATGGATGGAAAGCGCGTGTAGGCGTAAACCCCAAAAAACCCCGAGGTGATGACCATCAGCAACAACACGTAGGCCAGAGTATGAATGTTCCAGCCCACCTGAAACGCGGCGTGCAAGGTGGCCACGATGATCAAGGTCGCACCCAGATAAACGTGAGCCGACAGCCAGCCTTGCAACGATGTTGTTGCCGCAGTGTATTGGCGTTTGCGCACGCCGAACCACATCAACCATACGACGGCTGCGGCAGCGGCGATGCCCAACGCATAACCAGCCGGCGTGCCGCCGTATTTGCCAACCGGCGCCGCCTGGAAAACATAGGCGGCAATCGAGACGACGATCACCAAAAGGGCAATTTTTAAATAACGGTAGTGCCGATACTCAAGAATGGTCTGATGCGGCATTTATTTTTTTGGCACGGCCTGCGCAAACCATACGCAGACTGTATTGCCTGTCCTTGGCAAAGCCGATGGGATGATCCAAACGGCACTAACGGGTTGTGATTGGTTGCAAAGTTGCAACGCCAAAATTGCATTGGTTGGAACGGTGGCGGCAGTTTTATAAATTGGCGTAAAAATTTGCACTGATTCCAGTTTATCGAAAAATGCCTGTTTCGCCAATTGTTTGTTTATCACGTTTTTTGCAATTTCGACCAACAATAAGATCGTTGTAACAAATATTGATGCCATGGCCCGCAGCAAAGTTCGATCAGACCGAGTGTGGGGGGCTATAATGCCAGTCTATTTCTTTCTCGGCGTGAACTTATCTTATGTTTTATGTGATTGCGGTAATCATGCTGCTACTGGCGGCGACCTTTGTGTTGTGGCCGATATTACGTAATCGTTATGCGGATCAAAACACGGTGGTCGCCGACATCTCAACGGAGGCCGCCAATTTGGCGGCGTTTCGTCTGCAAAGCCAGGAGATTGAAACTGAATTTGCGCGCGGATTAATGGACAAAACCGCCCGTGATCGCGCCCTCGATGAGTTGGCCAACCGCATGGTTGGCGAGGTGAGCTTAGAGGTGAAAGATCAGAATGGACCGGGGTCTTCGGCAAAAAAAGCGGCAAAACCGGCGTGGATGCTAGGGCTTGTTGTTTCGTTATTTGTCGTGGTTGGTGCCTCCGTTGGTTATGTGTTTTGGGGAGGCGACCATGGCAGCCCTGGCGGCAATGCTGTGACCGCGCCAACGGCGGCAACTGAGCAGGCCGGTCCGGCCGATGCCGCCATGGCTGATAAACAAGTGTTGGCGCTGGTGGACAACTTGGTGCGGAAAATGGAAGAGAATCCGGACGATCCACGGGGTTGGGTGCTGCTGGCACGTTCTCAAAACGCGCTTGGGCAGTATGCCCAGGCGGCCAAAGCCTTTGCCCGCGCGGCCGCGCTGACCCCCAATGATGCGCAGTTACTGGCCGATTACGCCGACGTCGAGGTCATGGTGCAAGGCGGGGTGTTTGAAGGCAAGCCGCGCCAATTAATTTTGCAGGCGTTAAAAATTGACGGCAGCAATATGAAAGCGCTGGCTTTGGCCGGTACTGCCGACATGCGCGCCGGCAATAAACCGGCGGCCCTAAAAAGTTGGGAAAAACTAAAATCCTTGGTGCCCAAGGATTCGGATGATTTTGCGCAGGTGACCGCCATCATCAACGAAATCAAAACCGGGCAGACCGCCTTTCCGCGTCAGCCAGTGGCCGAGAAAGCAATGGCAGCAGCGCCCGCTACACCCGCCGCCGCAACCGCCTCAAGCCCAGCCGCCACAGCCGCCGCAAGCCCAGCCGCCACAGTGGACGGAAAGACGGTGTCGGGACAAATCGACCTTGCGCCGGAATTCAAAGCAAAACTGGCCAAAGGGGACACCCTGTTTGTATTGGCGCGTGCGACCAATGGTCCAAAAATGCCGCTGGCGGTTTTGCGTGTTGTCGCACCGGCGGTGTGGCCCCATGCCTATTCATTAACCGATGCGATGGCGATGGCGCCGGGGATGAATTTGTCGTCGTTTGAGTCGGTGACCATTGAGGCGCGCATTTCCAAAGTCGGTGATGCCGTCTTAAAGCCCGGTGATTTAGTCGGTATGAGTGCGGCCATCAAACCGTCGGCGTCAAAAGTGAACATTACGATTAACAAGGTTGTCCCATAGTAACTGCCACCACGCTCCGAGCGGTTGCGCTCACGCTCAAGCGTGGGGAGCGATTTTTGTTTGCGGACTTGTCTTTTGATGTTCCGCCCGGCGAGGCGTTGATCCTGCGCGGCCCAAACGGGGTCGGCAAAACCAGTTTGTTGCGGCTATTGGCTGGATTGGCCGCGTCCGATGCGGGTGCGGTTTATCTCAACGACCAAAAACTGACCATGTTGTCGCCGGTGCATCGCGCGGCGGTGTTGTATGTCGGCCATGCCAACGCCTTAAAGGACGAACTGAGCGCGGAGGAAAACCTGGCCGATCAGTTGGCACTTGATACGATGGACACCACCCTTGCCGTGAGGCTGGAAACCTTAAAGCAGGTCGGGTTGCTGGACAGGCGGCAGGTGGCCGGGCGCAAATTGTCACAGGGACAAAAACGCCGGATTGGCATGGCCAGACTGATGCTCAGTGACCGCAAGGTGTGGCTGCTCGACGAGCCAACCAACGCACTCGATGAGGGCGGTGTGGCGTTGCTGCTACAAACCGTCGACGCCCATTTGGCGCGCGGCGGGATCGCGGTAATCGCAACCCATTTGACCCTGCCATTGCGTGGCCGGGTCAAAGAGCGGGTGATGCAGGAGACTGCGCGATGAATAACCAGACGCCAGCGTTGGTTGAATTGCAAACACCCGAGCGTGGATTGTTGGTTGCGGCCGCACGCGACATCAAACTTGCCATGCGTTCAAGGGGTGAGCTGGTGCAGGCGCTGGTATTTTTTGTCATTGTGGTGAGTTTATTTCCGCTTGCCATCGGCCCGGAGACGGTGCTGCTTAAACGTATTGCGCCCGGTGTGGTGTGGGTGTGCGCCCTGCTCGCGGTGCTACTGACCCTGCCGCGTTTGTTTCAGCAGGATTATCTGGACGGC
>JANPNU010000354.1:0-1826 GCA_031427615.1 Burkholderiales bacterium | reverse complement strand
GGAGATCGGCGAGTTCGAACGTGGCGATGGAAAGTATTGGCTATTTGGCTGACGGCAGGATGCTCGCGCTTAACAGTTACGAGAATCGCGTGTACCAGATCGGCATCGAAGACGAAAAGCCGCTGATCGCCAAGTTCTATCGCCCCGGGCGCTGGAGCGATGATCAAATTCTTGAAGAACACGCGTTTACACAGGAGTTGGCGGATCGTGAACTCCCGGTGGTACCGCCCCTCCGCATCGATGACAAATCGTTGTTCGAATTTGCAGGCTACCGCTTCAGTCTTTCGCCGCGACGCGGTGGCCGCGCGCCGGAGCTGTACAATCCCGATGTATTGGAATGGATGGGCCGCTTTTTGGGTCGCATTCACGCGGTCGGCGCGATACGGCCATTTGCGCATCGACCTGCAATCGACATCGAAAGTTTCGGCGATCAGCCGCGCGCATGGTTGTTAACACACGACTTCATTCCGGCCGATTTGCGCGACACCTGGATGAGCGTGATCGATCAGGCACTCAGGGGTGTGCGGGCTTGTTACGCGCTTGCGGGCGGCGTGAATAACATCCGGCTACATGGCGACTGCCACGCCGGGAATGTGCTCTACACCGATGACGGACCGCACTTTGTCGACTTCGACGATTGCCGGACAGGACCAGCGATTCAGGATTTGTGGATGCTGCTCTCCGGTTCGCGCGAGGAAATGACGCAACAATTACGCGATGTCCTCGAGGGCTATGAGGAATTTGCTGACTTTGACCGGCGCGAGTTGCATCAGTTGGAAGCACTGCGCACCTTGCGGCTCATCCACTATGCCGCATGGCTCGCGCAGCGCTGGAACGACCCGGCATTTCCGCTGGCGTTTCCCTGGTTCAACACCCAGCGCTACTGGCAGGATCGGATACTGGAATTGCGCGAACAGGTATCAGCCATGGAAGAAGGAGTGCTGCCATTGTGAATACACCGCGCTTTTCGCTTGTCATCCCCGCCTACAACGAAGCCAACTGGCTGCCAGCGCTGTTGGACACGGTCGACGCGGCACGCGCACAGTATCGCGGCGGCGCTGATGCCAACGAAGTGATCGTTGGCAACAATGCCTCCACCGATGCCACCGCCGCGATTGCCGAGGCGCGCGGCTGCCGCGTCACCTTTGTTGAAAAACGCATGATCGCCGCCGCACGCAACGGCGGCGCTGCGCTGGCACAGGGCGAAATCATCTGCTTCATCGACGCCGATTCGCGTATCCACGCCCATACCTTTAATGCTATCGACGCTACGCTTGCAAGCGGCAACGTTATCGTCGGGGCGACCGGCGTACTGCCAGAGCGTTGGTCGCTGGGGATCTTCGTCACCTGGATGATTGCCACGCCCATCGTGTACTTGATGAGAATGGACGCGGGTGTGGTGTTTTGCAAGCGCGCGGATTTTGTAGCGGTCGGCGGCTACGACGAATCCCTTCATTACGCCGAGGACCTGCAACTCCTGATCGACCTGAAACGACTTGGGCGCCCGCGTAGTCAATATTTCTCACGCCCGAAAGACGTGCATGCCATCACGTCTTCGAGGAAGTTTGACAAGCACGGCGATTGGCACTTTCTGACGATGATCCCGCGTATTGGCTTCTGGATGCTGTTCGACAAAAGTCGTGGTGAGAAATCCACGCACGCGTACTGGTATGAAGATCGGTAGAGTGGGCAAACTGTCATTTCGAACAACGCGAGAAATCTGCTTTTGCGTTTCATTGTAAAAAAGCGGATTTCTCACCCGAGAATACCGGGTTCGAAATGACAGGAAAATATTACATTTCCTCGATAAACTTAGGACTCATCAA
>JANPNU010000353.1:0-7371 GCA_031427615.1 Burkholderiales bacterium | reverse complement strand
CGACGGCTCGCTGGTTGGTAATTGCAGGTATTCACTGATGACGGTCTTCTCGTTCCACCCTGTGAAGTCAATTACTACTGGCGAAGGCGGGATGATTACCACCAACGATGAAGAGACTTACCGCAAGCTGCTTCGCTTGCGGAGTCACGGAATCAATAAGGATGCCGATAATTACTGCAGTCCACAAAATGCACAAACTGATGGCATGTCTAACCCCTGGTATTACGAAATGCAGGAATTGGGATTTCATTACAGAATAACCGACATTCAATGTGCTCTAGGCGTCTCGCAAATGAAGAAGCTTGACGCCTTTGTTTCGCGAAGACGCACACTTGCCAAACGCTATGACGCAGCCTTTGCCGGTTCAAGCGTTATCAAACCCGCCCAAACTGCTGGTCGCGATCAGAGTGCTCATCATCTGTATCCAGTGAGAATTGGTTTTGCTGCTGCGGGCACTACCCGTGCAGCTTTTATGGGCCAGCTACGAAGCCGTGGAGTAATCACGCAAGTGCATTACATTCCTGTGACCATGCAGCCCTTCTACCAGAGGCTGGGCTGCGTCAACGCCGACTATCCAAATGCCAATGCGTATTACACCGAAGCGTTGAGCTTGCCGCTGTATGTTGATTTGAGTGATGCGCAACAGGATGCGGTCATAGCGCTGATGTCGGAGTTGGTTGGATGAAACTGGCGCTCGGTACCGCGCAGTTTGGCATGGCATACGGAATCGCCAGTCCGCAGCCCCAGATTGAGCAAGCGGAGTCGAAGTCCATCGTTGACTACGCGGCCAGTCAAGGCATGACTGTGCTGGACACCGCGATGGGTTATGGCGAGAGTGAAGCCCGGCTCGGCGAAATTGGCGTGCGTGCATGGAAGATTATTTCCAAACTCCCGGAAGTGCCGCCTGGGAAAAACGCCGAAATCTGGATCAGCAACGCGGTCAAGTCATCGCTGGGGAAGCTGAAAGTAGAGTCGCTGTACGGCCTGCTTCTTCACCGTCCGGCCCAGCTTCTCGGAGATAAAGGCCCGGAAATTCACGCCGCCTTGCAGCGCCTGTAGGCCGATGGCTTGGTGGAAAAAACAGGCGTCTCGATTTACCAGCCGTCCGAGCTTGAAGGTGTTTTCTCCGTGGGCGAAGTTGACCTGGTTCAATCGCCGCTCAGCGTGCTGGATCGGCGTCTCATCACATCAGGCTGGCTTGACCGGCTGGCCGATCGCGGGGGTGGAAGTCCACGCCCGCTCGGTTTTTCTGCAAGGGCTTCTCTTGATGTCGGGCGATCAAAGACCCGCAAAGTTTGATCGCTGGTCCGGTTTATGGGCTCGCTACCACGAGTGGATCACGGCCACCGGCTTATCGCCGTTGCAGGCCTGTCTTGCTTATGTGTCGGCTATTCCCCAGATTCGACAGGTGATCGTTGGTGTGAATGGCCTGAACCATATCAAGGAAATACTGCAGGCGCAAACGAGCCATGCACCAAGCTGGTCGCCAGACCTGGCCACCGACGATGAAAAACTTCTCAATCCGCTTGCCTGGCTGCAGCTTTCATGAATCTCTCAGACATACTTGATGACATTGGGCTCGAGAGGCGGCGACGCCTTCTGGGCTTGCTGGAACCCGATCCGCATGCACTCGTTTTATGGAGCCGTGCCATGGCCGCTTTGCCGGACGACGCGGAGCGGGACCGGCTTGCCCACGCCTTCAGGTTTGCCAAAGAGATCAAGTACCGTCATGTGGGCCTGACGAGCGACATCTATTTCTCGCATCCCTTGAGGGTCGCTGGCCTGGCGACACTGATTTCGGGCGCACAGGATGCCGGGACTGGCGTGCTTGCGGTTTTGCACAATGTCCTGGAGGTTTCAGACGTATCCGCGGAAAAACTGTCGGCGACCTTTGGCGGCGGCATATCGAATCAGATAGAGTCGCTGACTGTTGATCGGGACGTTCAGTGGGACAAAGCCTACAAAGCGGGCTACTACGGCAAGCTGATGGAGGGCTCGCTCTCCGCGCGCGTCGTGAAAATCGTCGACAAGCTGGACAATCTTTTCGTGCTGGGCCTCAATCCGGATGCATCCGTGAGGGAAAAGTACCTTGCGGAGATAGAGAATTTCGTTCTTCCCATGTCGGTGGCATCACTGCCCGGGTTAACTGCCTATATGCGGGAGCTGGTCCAGGATTGCCGTTCAACCGGATTTATCGAACGCCCGGTTGCCACTAACCTGAAAGAAAAAAATGAATCTGGGTCTTGACGGCCGCGTGGCCATAGTCTGTGGTGCAAGCAAGGGAATGGGCTTTGCCAGCGCGCAAGCCCTGGCACAGCATGGTGCGAAGGTCCTTATGATTGCACGCGATGCATCTGCGCTGGAGGCTGCTGCCAAGGCCATCGCGGCCGAGGGCGGAGTGGTTGAGGCATATGCGGGCGATGTACGGAATCCCGATCTTGCGCAGCTTGCCGTCGACCGCTGCAAGGCGCTGTGGGGGCCGGTCGATATTCTCATCAACAATGCCGGCGGCCCTCCGATGGGCTCGTTCCTGGAGCATGACGGCGCGGCGTGGGAGACAGCGATCCAGACCAATCTCCTGAGCGTGGTGCGCTTTTGCAAAACGGTTGCCCCTGACATGAAGTCGAAAAACTGGGGGCGCGTCATTTCCATTACGTCCACCGTTGCCAAAGAGCCTTCGCCTGCGATGGTCTTGTCCGCAACCACCAGGGCCGGCGTTTCCGCATTTTCCAAGACGCTGGCCATAGAGTTGGCCCAGTTCAATATCTCCGTGAACGTCATATGCCCAGGCGGCGTCCTGACGGACCGTCTTGTAGGCCTGCTGCAAGCCCGAGCCGAGCGGGAGAAAAGGGACTACCAGGAAGTTCTTCTGGAGAGCCAGGCATCCATCCCCGCCAAACGGTTTGCCGAGCCGCAGGAAATTGCCGACGTGATTCTTTTCCTGGCCTCCGAAAGAGGGGGATACGTGAACGGGGTCAGTCTTTCCGTCGATGGCGCACTGACGAAAGCGTATACCTAAAGTGCTGTTCCAGCCGGATCTGTTCTCAATGTCGCGGCCCGGATGGGTCAAGCTGGACGTTGCCCGAACATCCGCTCTGGATGAGGTTTTGTCCCGGCTTCCGCAAACCCTTCTTCCTTTGCAGGGCGACCCGGAACAGTCCGATGCGCTCGGCATCAATTCAAACAATTTTCGGTTGAACACGGCCAGGGGTACCTTCGTGCTCAAGCGGTGGTCGGACCAGGCCACCGCCAGGGATGTTCAAAACACCTTGGCCATCATGGCCTGGCTGGCATCGCGGCAACTGCCGGTACCGGCGCCGGTCGAGCTTCAGCAGGACAGCTTCATTCTTTCAATCGAATCCGGCGCATGGAGCCTGTTTCCGTTTGTGGAAGGGGCTTACTTTTCGGGTGCGGACGATGAGCTCCCTGCTGCGGCGGAGGTTACTGGCCGTCTCATGGAAACTTTGACGCTGCTTCCCTCCGCGTGCGTACCCACTGAGGGGCCTGCGCAAATGACGGCGGCGGACGGAGAACTTTTGCGCCGTGTGAGGGATGTTTCGCGAACGTGGGATGCATTGTTGGGTACGGAGCACGCTGAACTTCTCGCGTTGTCGTGGCCTGTGTTGATGGCGGAGTGGGAAAACCTCACTGCGGCCAGACTGGCCGGCGGCCGCACCCAGGCGGCGCATTTTGATCTACATCCCCACAACCTGCTCGTCAGTGGAGGCCAAGTGGCCGCAGTGCTGGATTTCGAAGCCTGCAAAGTGATGCCGGTCGGTTTTGCACTGGGCTTTGCCGCGCTCAAACAGTGCCGGCAGGCCATGACGCTACGGCCGTTAGCGGATGATCCGCGGTTGGTCGGGTCTCTCTATGCGGAGCATTTTCTGCATACCTGTCCTGGTGCGCGCGAGCTTGTCACGCATTTGGGCGATCTCGCTGTCGCTGAGGCATTGCGCCGGATCTGCATCATCCTTCGGCTTAATCTTGAGGACGGCGAGAAAAAATGGAACAAGGTGCTGGCGGTTCAACTCGGCCATCTCGGCGAGGCGCGGGCCCTTTTCGGCTGAACGGAAGATGAAACAATCATGAAAATCGTTGCGTTGTTGCAAGCCCGCATGGGCTCGGTCCGCCTTCCGAACAAGGTCATGCGGGAGATGGGGGGAACGCCCATGATCGAACTGATGCTGGGGCGCTTGAGCAAAGCCAGGCGGATCGACCAGATCATTCTTGCAACTTCCGATGATCCCAAGAATCTCCCCCTGGTCGAGCACGTGCGCAGTCTTGGCTATGAAGTGTTTCGCGGCAGCGAAAGTGACGTGCTGGACCGCTTCTACCAGGCGGCCCGTCATTACAAGGCGGATGCGGTCATTCGCGTCACAGGCGACTGCCCGCTGATCGACCCTCACTTGGTCGATGAGGTGATTGCGGAGTACCAGAAAGGCGGTGTTGACTATGTTTCCAACACGCTGCCGCCTACTTTTCCTGACGGGCTGGACGTCGAGATTTTCTCGTTTGATGCACTTGAAAGAACCGCAAAAACAGCCACCAAACCGAATGAACGCGAGCACGTGACGCCGCTGATCCGGAGTTCCGCGCTCTTTAAACGGGGCAATGTCACGCACACCGTCGATTGCTCCGGTGAGCGCTGGACTGTCGACGAGCCTGCGGATTTTGAAGTCGTTGAAGCGGTATTCGACTACTTCCGGCCTCGAACCGATTTTTCATGGACAGAAATTCTGCAAATACGTCAAAAGGAGCGCAACTTGTTTAAAGCAAATGAACATATCCAGCGGAACGAGGGTGCCGAGCTTGGCACCGGTCAGAAACTCTGGAAGCGCGCCAAGCAAGTGATCCCGGGGGGGAATATGCTGCTTTCAAAGCGGGCGGAAATGTTCTTGCCGGACCAGTGGCCCGCTTATTTCAGCAAGGCAAAAGGCTGCAAGGTGTGGGATCTCGACGGCAAAGAGTACATCGACATGTGCATCATGGGCATAGGCACCAACACGCTGGGTTATGGCCACCCCGAAGTGGACGATGCCGTGCGGGCCACCGTGGATGCCGGAAACATGTCCACATTCAACTGTCCTGAGGAGGTGTACCTCGCCGAAAAGCTGGTCGAAATGCACCCCTGGGCGGACATGGTGAGGTTTGCGCGATCAGGCGGTGAAGCCAATGCCATTGCCATCCGCATAGCGCGCGCCGCAACAGGCAAGAGCAAAGTCGCCGTTTGTGGCTACCACGGCTGGCATGACTGGTATCTTGCCGCCAACCTGGCAGATGAAGGCGGGCTGGCGGGCCACCTCTTGCCCGGCCTGGAGCCCAACGGCGTTCCCCAAGGGCTGTATGGAACGGTACTTCCATTCAACTACAACCGCTTCGACGAACTCGAAGCCCTGGTGAATGCGCACGACATTGGTGTCATCAAGATGGAAGTGTCCCGCAATGAAGGGCCCAAAGACAATTTCCTGCAGAAAGTGCGTGACCTGGCCACCGCAAAGGGAATCGTGCTGGTTTTTGACGAGTGTTCTTCCGGTTTCCGCCAGTCATTTGGCGGGCTTCACAAAATTTATGGTGTCGAACCGGACATGGCGATGTTCGGCAAGACCCTAGGCAATGGTTATGCGATCACGGCCACCATAGGCAAACGCGAGGTGATGCAAGCGGCTCAGACCACCTTCATCAGCAGCACCTTCTGGACGGAGCGCATTGGCCCCACGGCCGCGCTCAAGACACTGGAAGTCATGGAGCGGACCCGGTCGTGGGAGAAGATTACCGCGACGGGCCTGGACGTCAAACGGCGCTGGGCCGAACTCGCGCTGGCGTCGGGTCTCGAGATCGACCTTTGGGGTCTGCCGGCACTGGCCGGGTTTACGATAAAGAGCGAAAACTCACTGGCCTACAAGACGCTCATCACCCAGGAAATGCTGGCGAAAGGCTATCTTGCGAGCAATATCTTTTACGCATGCATTGACCATGATCAGGCAGTCGTGGACGCGTACTTTGATGCGCTGAAGCCGGTCTTCTCCCTGATCCGCGACTGCGAAGATGGCCGTCCAGTCGAGAGCCTGCTCAAGGGACCCGTGTGCCACGCGGGATTCAAGCGGCTTAACTGATCTGGCGACGGACATTTATGAAAATCGTTTTCCGCACCGATGGCTCCAAGCTCATTGGCCAGGGGCACGTCATGCGTTGTCTGACCTTGGCCGATGTGTTGCGCAAACGTGGGGCAGAAATTAATTTTATTTGTCGTGAGCATCCAGGCCATCTTTGTGACCTGATTGCCCAACGGGGGTTTGCGGTCAACCGTTTGCCGCTCGCAAACGAACAGGTAGACCACCTCCCCCTGCATGCGGGTTGGCTGGGAGCTCGATGGGACGATGATGTTGAACAGACTCGGCAGGTGATTCAGGACTTGGGCGGGATGGCAGACATTCTCATCGTAGACCACTACGCCATAGATCACCGATGGGAAAAAGCTTTGCGGGGTTCGGCAACACGGATTCTGGCGATCGACGACCTAGCTGATCGCGTCCACGACTGTGACCTGCTCCTGGACCAGAATTTTTTTTCCGACTTGTCCACCCGGTACGATGGCAAAGTCCCGCCTGGATGCCTGACCCTGCTGGGCCCTCACTATGCCCTCCTGCAGCCGGTGTATGCGGAGTTGCATTCTCAGGTGGAACTCCGGAATGGCCCGGTGCGCCGCATATTCGTTTTCTTTGGCGGCGCAGATACCGAAAACCTGACGGGGCTCAGCGTCGCCGCATTCCAGGAGCTTGGACGTTCGGATATCCATATGGACGTTGTCATGACGGAAAAAAACGCCCGTTACCTCGGCATTGAAAAAGCGATAGAAAGGTGGAGCAATATACGTTTGCACGGCCCCTTGCCATCGCTGGGCTCTTTGATGGCTAAGGCCGATTTTGCAATCGGGGCCGGTGGTGCGACGGTTTGGGAGCGGTTTTGCCTTGGCTTGCCTTCTGTTGTAATCAGCTTGGCCGAAAATCAAAAGCCGGTTTGCGAAGACCTGGCAAGCATTGGTCTGATCAGGTACGTTGGCCATCAAAAGGAGGTGAATATGGATGTTCTTCGCAATGCCGTGAGCAGCATCATTAGCTTAAGCAGTGTCACCAATTGGGCGCGTGCATGCCATGCAATTTGTGATGGTCGAGGGGCTGAGAGAGTAGCCAATTTAGTACACGAAGGTACGTAGCTCTAAGTTGTTGAGTTGCTGTTTTTCAAAGCACCAAAGTGTAGTGGTCTAATAAAAACAGACAGCCCGATAGGTTGTTAAAACCGAAATGGCATAAACCGTGAGCAACCCGAAATCCAGAAGAGTATTTGACATAGACTTCAAGCTGCAAGTTGTGC
>JANPNU010000352.1:0-4260 GCA_031427615.1 Burkholderiales bacterium | reverse complement strand
TCCGAAATCAGTGTTGCTGCCGGCTACGGCAAGGTCGACGCATCCCACCCCTCAGTGCGTGGCGCGGGTGATATCCAGTTTGTCGCGTCAATGCTCGATTCACTCGATGCGCTGGGCGCGGCCGGTGGCGGCGCGCATTCTCCCAATGAATTTTTATATCCAGATTCGATCGAGCGCGGCGCGGTACGCGCGGCCATTTTGATGCACCGATTGGGGCACCGTTAAACCGAGATTTTCCATCAGGGTTTGGCATGATCACGAGACTATGTCACGCGACCAATTTATGGATGACGTGAAAAAAAACGTCTGCGGAAAATATCGCCGTGAATTGGCCGCCGGCTCGATGGAGGTGTTTCCGCTGGGTGATTTCGGCGCGATGATAGCGGGCACACATGTTTTTTGCAAAACCGGCATCAAACCTGTTCGTTTACTCATAAGCCAGAAAAAAGCGACGTGAATCACCTTTGGTCGTCATTTTGGTGTCAGGCGGGAATCCAAGTCCCCTTGTGTGGGGCACCAAAAAATTGGCTTCCCGCCTGTATAGGGAATGACGGGGTAATTTGGCTAAGCGAACAGTATTGAAACCGGCATGCCAAAATGCGAAGGCAGCGGCCGATTCATACCTATCGTGGAGGACAATGCGGGTGAGTGGAAAATTACCAGGATCGTCAGTTATGACCACCGGGCGGTGCCGCAGAAAAAATGACGCCGGGTTCGGTTTAACACGGCCAAAAGGAGGGTAAAACTTACTTCCGCCAGAACCGGGGTTCCGGCGAAGCGGCTTCAACGCACGAAAAGCGAATCAATCGTCGCGATTGCCCTTGTTTTTCTTTTCCTTGCCTTGGCCTTTGCCCTTATTACCGTGATCATCATCTTTGTGTGATTGGCGGTAATGCGGCGCGTAAACATCGGTGTACCAATTGTCTCGCACAAAATAGACCGGGTGACCACATGCGTTGTATTTGCCACAATGTTTGCTCCATTTTTTCTCATGGCCCGGAGGTACCCGCAAGTACATGGGTTGGTAAACGACGTGCGGAGCCGGCGTGTGAATGACCACCGGCGAAGAAAAAATGAGTTGCGGTTTGGGTGCGTTACCGAGGTCGATACGACCGTAAAATCCTGGCTGACCGACTGTGATTGACACACCAACATCCACAGCAAGTGCGGAGTGGGCAACTGCTAAAAATCCAAGAGCAATCAAGATTCGTTTCATGATGTTCCGATCAATAAGTGAACTGACAATATTATTAACGCGTTGGGGGCGGTGAACGTTGACCGTGCTGGCCACCTGGTCGTCAACGTCGCCATTCAGCGACAGGAAGATTTTCTATCGGGTTCGACCCACATCCTACTCCAATAATACAAAGTTAGCCTTTGATCCTCCGTGCGATGGCGTACATACAACGTCAAGCATGCCGCGCCGATTCCACTGCCAAAACTTGGCGGGCGACGATGCCATCGCAACGCCAAAGGTGGCAGCGGCGCAAAAGAAACGCAACAAAGAAGATGGACTATTTTTGTCAAAACCCGCATGGGCGATGGTTTTCCGGGCGGCCATGTGGGACTTGATCAGAGGTTCCTTAAATTAACGGCCCAATTCTTGGTCGTGCATGGGTTGCAAACATACCCCGCACATTGAATTCACAAGGTCTATACTTTTTCAATCAATCGGTTTCATTGATTGCGCAGCTTTTTTTCAGGAGGCACTCATCATGACACCCCTTTTATCTTCTCACGCTATCGTGTCTTCCGCGATTGGATCACCCGTCACGACTTTACGCCTCGCAACAGGTTTGGCGATTGTTGCGGCGGGTGCGATGTTTTTCGCCGGTTCTGCTGAGGCCGCTGTCAGCACATCGATAGGAATTCATATCGGCGGTCCGTCCGTTCATCCTGGTGCACGCCATAATCGTGGCGCTTATTCTGGACATCGTCACCCGGGTTCGATCCGCTGGAGTGGACCGCGGCTCGGCATTGGGCTTTATGTGCCGTTGTTACCGATAGGTTTTGGCAGGTACTGGTATAACAACTCACCCTATTATGGCTACGGCGATAATTATTATGTCGCTGAAGGCCAGGGTTATCGGGTGATCGAGCCGCCCCGCGACGACGCCATGTTTTCCGCGCCCGGCCCGGCACCCGTTGTTGCGGCACCACCAACACAAAATGGCCCGATACCGGTTTACGAGCAATCGGCCAAAACGGGCCAACTGTATGCCTACCCGCAAAAAGGTCAGACCGACGCACAGGCGACCTTTGACCGCATTGAATGCGAGACATGGGGTAGCAAACAGACTGGATTTTTTCCCGGACAATCGACTGAAAACGCGATGGTAAAAAGCGACTATCAACGCGCCGTGGTGGCGTGTTTGGAAGGTCGCGGGTATCGCGTCAAATAGACAACACGCCTGGTATGCCATGCCCCCGCCGACACCCCTACCGGCACCACTGGCAGTCCAGTTGCCAAATATGAAGTTGATTTTTCGCTCTGCGGGTACAATTGCCGCACACTTTTTTCGGGGAATGACCCATTAAACCTAGAAACGGCAGTTGGACGGTTGCGAGTGTGCGTTTTTGCGGCTTTCTGTCTAGGCCTCATTTGGCAACAGCGACGCGGCAACCTCCACGTTGCAAGCAGGAGCAACACCGCCAGGGAGTCGCAAAAACGTACATTCGCACCCGTCGTGCTCTGACCCAAAAGGTGAACGTGTTAAATCCACTAAACACCAATGAATACGCGGTGTTCCAGACATTTTCCAGCGGTCAATTGCGGTTTCTAGGTTAAACGGTGTTGACACGGCGGGTGATCGGTCGGCGACCGATTCAGCGGTGGTGCTGGCGGTTACAGCGCAGCCAGCCAATACTCCATCACGGATGTGGACAACAGGCGTTTGCGGTTGGTGTGCATAGGGTTCCTCCTCAAGGTCGTGCCCCTGATTCTGCACCTCCGGAAAATAGCCGCATTGACCTGCGCCGATAAAACCTAAATTGCGTGACGTATCGTCGACGCCGCCACCGCCCGGGTGAGACGGGTTATCGACGCACCCCATTTGATGCCGGTTTCTACTGCCATCCGGGCACTTTCGGCGGCAAGGGTCGGCATATCAATTCCCATCTCTTCACCCGCCACCGCAAACGCCACCGCGTTGCCCTCTTCATTTGCGGGCAGCGGCAAAGTGCGGTCGGCAAACGCGTGATTGAGGTTTTCAATTTGTTTGGCAAAGCCGCGCGAGCGGCCGAATAAATTCAACGCCAGCAAACCTTGTTTGGACAAATGGCGGCGACAATCAGCGTAAAACTCGGCACTGCCCAATCCGCCGAAACGCGCGTGTTGGTCGTAACCATCAACAATAATCAAATCAAATTTTTTGCGCGGCTTGGTGTCGCGTGCCATCCATTCAATACCGTCGGCAATTTCGATGTGAATTCGATCAACATCATTCGGCAGCTTAAACATTTGCGCCGAAACCATCGGCACGGCCGGGTTGATTTCAACAATTGTTTGATGGCATTGTGGTCGGTGTCGATACAAAAACTTGGTGGTGGAGGCAGCCCCCAGCCCGACTTGCAATACGCTGCGCGGCCATGCCGAGTCGGGGCGCAAAACCAGCGCCAGCATCAACTCGCGGGTGTATTCGAGCTCCAGCGCCCACGGACGGGCGATGCGCATCGCCCCTTGCACCCATTCGGAGCCAAAATGCAAAAAACGCACACCGGCTTCGTCGGAAGTTTCAATTGAATGTTTGGCCATGCGCCATTTTCACATGCTCGCGACCCGATCTTTCACCGGTTTTGTGGCTGGTTACGCTGACATACACGGATTACCAACAAAAAAGTACTGTCCATATTGTGAACGGGTATTGTGAACGGGTATTTGACGCGCCGCCGTATGTAGGCTATCTTGATCCCTGCGCCGATTTGAAAATCAGCTTGCGGGCGCGGTCCTCCGAAAGGCGGGCCAATAAATACGGCTAAAGCGGCTCACTCGAATCCAACCGAAAAAGCCCGATAGCCAAAGCTGCCGGGCTTTTTTGTTTTTTGAATTCGGATGTTTTTGACCTCAATCATGTACGCGACCAAACAGACCGCGCATTTCACCGAACCGCTGACCCTGGCCAGTGGTGTCACCCTGCGCCAATACGATCTGACCTTTGAAACCTATGGCACGCTTAACGCCGATAAAGCCAACGCCATATTAATTTGCCACGCGCTCAACGCCTCACATCATGTGGCCGGTCACTACGAAGGTCGGGAGCA
>JANPNU010000351.1:0-4310 GCA_031427615.1 Burkholderiales bacterium | reverse complement strand
TGATGAAAGGCAAGGGCGATGAAATGTTCGTCGTCGCGGTCGCGGCAGCGCGGGAAGCCGCCGGGCATCATCAGGTTTTTCAGTGTTGCCCCTGGCGGCAAGGCCACCTCACTGGTGCTGCGGCAATACTGCGCAAAAATTTCCTGTTGGCGTTCATCGCCGAGTTTGAGCTGGCGATAGGCGAGCACACGTTTGAGTTCATCCCTCGCAGGTTGATGGGTCAGCACAACCAGGCGGCCATCGATCACCCGTTCGCGCAGCGGGTTCATGTAGGGGTCGTTGAACATCAGCCAATCGATGACCACGTTGGTGTCGAGAATCCAGCGCGGCGCGACACTCATGCGGCCTGCCGCGCCTCACTGATGGCGACACCCGCCGCGTGTCCCGATGCCCAAGCCCACTGGAAATTAAACCCGCCGAGATGTCCGGTGACATCAACCACTTCGCCGATGAAATAAAGATTGGGCATGGCCGTGACCGCCATGGTTTTGGAGGACAGGGCTTTGGTGTCCACGCCGCCGAGCGTGACTTCAGCTTTGTTATAGCCGAGGGTGCCCGATGGTTTCACCGGCCAATCTTGCAGGCCAGCAAGCATTTCCGCCCACGCCTTGTCGGTGAATTGGTTGGCCGGTTTGTCGAGTTGCTGCGCGGTACACCAGCTTTCGGCAAAACGGCGCGGCAGGTGTTCGGCCAGAATATTGTGCAGCAGGGCTTTGGATTGACGCGCGGCTTGCAAGGCGGTGGCCATTTCCCCCGGCAGCACATTCACATGGATCGGTGCTTTGGGGGAGCCGGACTGCCAATAGGATGAGATTTGCAAAATCGCCGGGCCCGACAGTCCCCGGTGTGTCAACAACACCGCCTCACGGAATCGGCCAATGCCGCAGGATACTTCGGCATCCAGCGATATGCCGGAAAGGTCACCAAATTTGGCCATGGCATCCGGTTCAAACGCCAGTGGCACCAATGCCGGTTTGGGCGGGACAATGCCGAGCCCAAACTGTTCGGCCACCCGATAACCAAACGGCGTGGCGCCAATTTTTGACACGGCCAAGCCGCCAGTCGCAATGACCAATTGATCCGCCAGCACCGCTTCGTTTTTTTCATTGTCGAGTGTCATTTTGAAGCCGCTGCCCATGGCTTCGATGTGGCTGACACTGGCCGGCATGCGCCAATCGACGTGACCACGATCACATTCAATTTTTAACATTTGGATGATTTGGCCGGCGCTGTCATCACAAAACAATTGGCCGAGTGTTTTCTCGTGATAAGTGATGCCGTGTGATTCCACCAGTTTCACAAAATCCTGCGGGGTGTATCGGGCAAGGGCCGACCGACAAAAATGCGGATTTTGCGACAAAAAGTGTTCTGGTTTGGTATGAATATTGGTGAAATTGCATCGTCCGCCGCCGGAAATCCGAATCTTTTCGCCGAGCTTATGATAGTGCTCAATCAGCAGAACGCGCGCACCAAGTTGGGCGGCTACGCCAGCACACATCATGCCGGCTGCGCCCGCGCCGATGATCACAGCATCGTATTTTTTTGGTAAAGAGGTCAACATACCGCTAGTTTACGGGGGATGACGTGGCAAAACTCAAATGGTCCGGATAGATGCCTACAGCCGCCTGCTTTTGGCGTCTGTTGACCGGTGGGATGGCCACCTGGGCAAAAAATTAACATCCAACAACTTTAGAAATTCGTGAACTGTGCCGAAAGCAGGGGTATGAAGGGGGGCGTCCCCAGTCTCGGTACGTCTAATTATGAATAGTCCACGACCTAGCCGCACCCAATCTGCCAATCTAAAACCAGTTGCTGGCCTGCCGCTTGGCGATATCCAATCGACTGCAGCAAATGGTGCCGACCTGTCCGGTACAAATAATGAACCAACCGGCGAACAAAAAGCAGCGGAAATGCAGATCGATGACGCGCCAAAGGCGGTCAATAAAACCGCACAAACAAACTTTATCGAGCCACGATTACCGATCGGTGCGATTGTGCAATTAACCTGTTCGGAAGTGGACGGCGGAGAGCGTCATACCGTGCATTTGATTGGGTATGTCGATCACATGAGTTTGATTGTGTCGCATCCTGCCGAAGCCGGCAAAATCAAATATGTGAAAGAAGGCACGCGTTGTCGGTGTTGTGTGTTTTCTGATACCGGGGTCGATGTTTTTGAAGCGAACGTATTGCGCGTCGCTTTGACACCTTTCCCCTATTTGCATCTGAGCTTTCCGACGGTAGTGCACTAAAATATGGTGCGCAGTGCGGTACGCATTCCAACGGAAGTCGCCGCTACAGTCGCAATCGCCGGGGCGGGAAATGCGGTGAGCTGTACCATCAAGGATATGAGTGTTGCCGGCGCGTTGCTGATTTCCAAATCGGAGATAGGCCAGGCCGAGCAGGCTATAAAAGTGGCATTTTAGCGACCGGTCGATGACGAACCGGTCCAGTTTAATATTGAAGCCGTTATTCGTAACGTCAACTCAAGTGTGGATGGTGAGTCCAATTTGGTTAAAACCGGCGTGAGTTTTCAATCCATCGAAAAATCGCCGCGGCGCGCGCGCCGTGCCCGCTGAACCGGAAAGCCATGCAGAGCTTTTGGCAGTGAATGGGCGAGTGATTTTTTACCTGACCGACCACGGCATAGCTGGCAGTAGTAGGCAAATGAGCACGGGAGGAAGGAAAAAAAGCGCCGTCTGGTGACAAAAATGAGCGCCCGCTATTGAGCGTGCAGCCCTTTTAATAACGAACCACAGGCAATCCAAATTGGATTGAACAATGTTCAGAGCGAGCGCCCTGGAGAACCGCAGGCTAGTCCCACCAGATGGGCTGTCGGTCGGGGGCGGCGGGCGTTGTAATCGCTCAGGAGTTAATGTACGTCTCGAGCTGCGCAATGGTGAATTCGTGATCCTCAATGATGTCGTTCATTAAGTCCCGAATGGAGATCATGCCGATCAGTTTGTTGCCATCAAGCACGGGCAGGTGGCGAAAGCCTTTTTCACGCATTAAAATCATGCAATCACGGGTCCGGTGTGAGGGCGAAACTGAAATGACCGGCGAGGTCATGATTTCAGAAACCTTTGTATCCCGCGAGCTTTTTCCCTCCAGCGCAATTTTTCTGGTGTAGTCACGTTCGGAAAAAATACCAACCATTTTGTCTCCGTCCATCACCACCACGGCACCGATGCTCTTACTAGCCAGCAATTGGATCGCGGAAATAACCGTATCGTCAGGCGACACGCTGTGAAGGACGGGTTGAGGACGCTTTCTAAGCAGTTCGGATACGGGCTTCATCGCGAAATCCTCCTTTTTTCCGGTCAATGCATGAACGCGTAGCTTACCCCATTCGGCTGGCAGTGGGAAGAGGAAGGGAAGTTGGCGGCCAGCAATCGTGCCGAATGTCGATTGGTAGGAGCCGGCGAAATTACATGTTTGGATAGTTTGGTCCGCCACCGCCCTCGGGTGGGATCCACACGATATTTTGGGTTGGATCCTTGATGACGCAGGTCTTGCAGTGCACACAAATTAGCGGGTTGATTTGCAATAGTTTGCTACCGTCCGTGTTATCAACAAACTCGTAAACACCGGCCGGGCAATAACGCGATTCCGGACCGTCAAAGCGCGCCAAATTGATGGCGACCGGCACAGTGGCATCTTTTAATGTCAGGTGCGCTGGCTGGTCTTCTTCATGGTTGGTATTTGAAATAAATACTGATGAGAGTCGATCAAACGTCAACACGCCGTCTGGTTTTGGATAATTGATCGGCTCGGCATCCACTGCATTCTTGAGTGTTTCGTGGTCGGCGTGCTGATGGTGCAACGTCCACGGTGCCCTGCCACGGAATAACACCTGATCAATGCCGACCATGATGGTGCCGGTAACCAACCCTTTGGCCATAAACGGTTTGAAGTTACGTGCCTGGTGCAATTCGTCGCGCAACCAGCTTGATTGAAATCGCTCGGGATAAGATGTCAACACATCGGCGGCACGACCGGCTTGCAGCGCCTCATACGCGGCGTCGGCGGCCAACATGCCTGATTTGATGGCGGCATGACTGCCCTTGATGCGTGCGGCATTTAGAAAGCCGGCGTTGTCACCGATTAACGCACCGCCCGGAAAAATAAGTTTGGGCAGGGATTGCAAGCCACCTGCCGCGATGGCTCGGGCACCATAGGCGATGCGTTTGCCTCCGGCAAAAAAAGTCCGAATGGCCGGATGGGTTTTGTAGCGTTGAAATTCTTCAAATGGGGACAGATAAGGGTTGCTATAACCCAGACCAACAACAAAACCAACCGCGACCAAATTGTTC
>JANPNU010000350.1:0-4545 GCA_031427615.1 Burkholderiales bacterium | reverse complement strand
CTTTGGTGGATGTGTTGGTTGAACAAAGCCTGGTCAAACGGGTGCCGACGGTATTGGCATCCGATTTGACCGACGCATGGCGTGTCATATTAGGGCGGGCCAAAGCCACACAGCGTCACCGTGTATCTCGTGAAGGGCTGTCGGTTCGCTCGCATATGAGTCGCATATTGCGGCAATTAGGTGAGCGTTTGAATGCAGCCGGTGGCAAAGAATTTGTTTTGTTTGACGAGCTGTTTCGCCCGGAAGAGGGTGTTTCTGTTGTGGTGGTGAGCTTTTTGGCGGTGCTGGAATTGGCAAGAGAATCATTGATCGAAATTTCTCAGTCTGCACCGCTTGAGCCGATTTACGTAAAAATGCGCACTCACGAAATGCCGCCGCTTGAATCTTAATATGTTGATGAATACGAAAGCATGAATGCCGTTGCCATGGAACAAAATGAAATGAATAAACCAGCCCACGCTGAGCCCACCAATCTCGACAGTGTCGGACCATCGGACGCACCACCCGACGCGCAAAACCCAATTTCGAAGGACGTTGTGGTCGACGCTGCATTGGTCCGGGTTGCAGTGAATGAAGATGTTGGTGATGGACCGATTGACGCCGTTGAAGTTGTTGATGTCGCCGAAGCCAAACGTGCCTTGGAAGCGGCATTGCTGGCCGCATCAGAGCCGATGGCGCTGAATGAATTGCGGCGATTGTTTGACGGGCAACTGAACGTCGATATATTGCGCAATTTGCTCGACGAATTGATTGCTGAGTGGGACGGGCGCAGTGTTGAGTTATCAATTGTTGCCAGCGGGTATCGCTTTCGTGTCAAGCCGGTATACCAAAAGTATTTGGACAAACTTGCCAACGATAAACCGTTGAAATATTCCCGCGCGGTGCTGGAAACGCTGGCTATTATTGCCTATCGACAGCCGGTTACCCGCGGTGATATCGAGGACATTCGTGGGGTGGCGGTGAGCCCGCACATTTTGAAAACGCTGGAAGATCGCGGTTGGATTGATGAGATCGGCAATCGTGAAACGGTGGGCCGTCCGGCATTATTTGCGACCACAAAACATTTTTTGGACGATTTAAATTTGCGCGCGCTTGACGAATTACCGCCGTTGCACGAGTTGCAGGCGACATTGGACATGAATCACTTTGGTATTACGGGCAAGTCGGCGGAGCAGATCGGCACGCTGCCGCTTGGACTTTCCAGCGCGGTTGACGAAAAAGTCGAGCCATCGCAGCCCGCACTCGATAAAGGCGATGTTATTGACGCTGACGTTCCAGCGGCCGCCGAACACGAGTCGACGTTGACAGAAAACGAAGGACAATCAAAATGACCAAACGTGTTGTGGTACGCGTTGCGGCGCGCGGTTATGTTGATGGCCGATACATCGGCGAGGAAAAAGAAGTGATTGAGGCGGTTGATCCGTCCGGTCGAGGCAAAAAGCATCGTGGCAAATCGTCTGGCAAAAACGACGGCACGGGCAATGACAATCGTGGCAATCGAGTCGCATCCGGCCGTGGTGGAAAACGCAACGATGGGCGGTCCGGTTTGCGCAGTGGTGTGGCGAAAGAAGGCGGCGGTCGAAATCCCCGTCGGCCCAGTAGTGGCACGCCCGGCGGCGGGCGCGACGGTAATGTCTTACCTGGACCGGCTGGTGCCAAGCCGCCACGGACACCGCGTGAGCCAGCGGGCCGTAATCGGCGCGGGGGTCGAAGTGGGGTTCCCAGAGAGGTGGCAGCAGCAGGTGGCCCGGTTGGCGACGGTCTGGGCAATGCCAATCCGCGTGCAGGTCGGGTGCGCGGCAGTAAAAAAACGCCATTCAGGACATCGAGTGCATCAGCCGTAAGTGGTAAGGCTGCAATCGGTAATGGCCAACGGGCGCTCATTTCAGAAGTGGCTGAAACGCGGCGCTGGGGAGACGAGTCGAAATCGGGTCAATTTGCCGATGCGCTGGCCAAAGAAGAAACGGTCAAACGCGAACGACTCCACAAGGTACTCGCACAATCTGGTCACGGATCACGCCGTGACATGGAAATCATGATTACATCCGGCCGGGTGATGGTTAACGGCATTGTTGCGACAATCGGCACCAGTGTTTCGGCCAGCGACGCGGTGATGGTGGATCGACAATTGGTAAAGCTAAAGTTTGACGAGGCCTTGCCACGCGTGTTGTTGTATCACAAGCCAGAGGGCGAAATTGTTACCACCAGTGATCCCGGTAACCGCATCACGGTATTCGATAATTTGCCGCGTGTTGAAACGGGCAAATGGATGTCGATCGGCCGTCTGGATATCAATACGTCGGGCCTGCTGATTTTTACCACCAATGGTGAGTTGGCGAATCGCCTGATGCACCCGCGTTATGAAGTTGAACGCGAATATGCGGTGCGGGTGCTCGGTGAATTAACGGACGAACAAACTCAGCGCCTGCTTGACGGGGTTTCCATCATGCCGGAGTCGGCCGATGAAGATGATGATGAGGCGGCGGCGGATGATCGTCCTGCAAAATTTGAGTCGATTGAAAAACGAGGTGGTGAGGGCGCTAACCAGTGGTATCACATTGTTATTCGTGAAGGTCGCAATCGCGAAGTTCGAAAAATGTTTGAATCGATTGGACTCACCGTATCCAGATTGATCCGTGTTCGTTTTGGCAAGATCGGTTTGCCGCCGCGTTTGACCCGCGGTCGAATGGTCGAATTGGATGCGTCACAAGTGCGGGCGGTATTAAAGTGGGTGGGCATGGAGGTCGAGGGCCATATTGGCACGCTGCCGACCAATAATCAGCCAAACCGCGGGCAGCGTCGAGGCAATGAATCGCCGGTAGGTGGCCTTGAAGAGGCTGGCGAATCACGCGGCCGCGCTGACGGCCAGGGTCGTGGCCGCCGCGGACGCGGTCGTGATCGCGAGCAAGATCGACCGGTCGAAGGTGCCGCGCCGGATTTTGTCGCCGGTGAGGGCGCGGTTCGCGAATTTCAAGCGAGCCACGTGAGCCAAGAAAACAATAGTGGCCGCGACGACGCAGGTCCTTCCGTGCCGCGTGAATCAGATAATACTGTGCCAGTAAATGCTGCGCGTGAACCGCAGCATGAACGGGGCGTGAGAGGGCGGGGTCGCCATTCGCGTCGCTCACGCGGCCCACGTGACGGTAGCCAGATGTCTGGCGGCCCTGGCAGAGACAATGCCCGATTAGCTGGCACCCCCGCAAATGCCGCTGATAACAATGACAACATCGGCAATCAGATGCGTAATCAGGCGGCGGATGCCCATCCCGAATATGAGAGTCCCGAGGATTCCATTGGCAATCGTATCACCCTGGTTGGGGGCGATACCGGCCAACGGCCCAAACCGGGATCGGGACGTAACCGCCAAGGATCATCAGGGGGGGGGAGAAGTTCCAGTCAGGGGCTGCCGCGTGGTGGTGCCGGTGCGGCCACAAACACTGGCGGACGTAGTCAGGCAAATGCTGGCGGTGGCCGCAGACATTCTAGAGGGCGCCGCAAGCCTGGTACGGACTCCGATAACTCCGGAAATCGCTAATATTTTTATTATTAGTTACCGTGACGCTAACAAGGTCTCACGGTCAATGACAAAAACGACTTCGTCGCCAACACTGGTTTCCGCCCAAGTAAAAGGCATTTTTGGAAACGCCTGTTCGACGCCCTCGCGATTAAAGCCGACTTCGACCACCAGCACACCGTTGGCATAAAGATGGGTGGCGGCTGCGGCCATAATTGTTCGCACGTGTTCCAGTCCGTCCTCACCTGAAGCAAGGGCCATCTCTGGCTCGCGCCGGTATTCCTCTGGCAATTTTGCCATCGACTCCGAGGATACATAGGGTGGGTTGCTGATAATCACGTCGTAGTGTTTGGCCCCAAGCGAATCAAACATGTCGGATGCAATCAGGTTAATCCTGTCATCCAGGCCATAGTCGCGGATGTTTTTTCGCGCCACTTCCAACGCATCGTGCGAGGCATCAACGGCATCAACGGTGGCGTGCGGGAATGACAAGGCAGCAAGGATCGCAAGGCAACCCGAGCCGGTGCAAAGGTCCAGTACACGGCCAACTCCGCGCGGATTTTCGACCCACGGTGCGAGGTCATCGCGTAGCAGTTCGGCGATAAACGAACGCGGCACAATCGCCCGTTTATCGACATAAAATTTGTAGTCGCCAAGCCATGCCTCGTGTGTCAGATAGGCAACCGGAATTCGTTCTCGAACCCTGATTTCAATAACGCTCAATACCGCATCACGTTCCGCGCTGGTTAGTCGTGCGTCCAAGAACGGGTCAAGACGATCCAGCGGCAAATGCAAAGTGTGCAAAATTAAGTAAACCGCTTCGTCGAAGGCTGAAGCCGACCCATGGCCAAAAAAAAGTTTTTGTTCGAGAAATTGGCTGACCGCAAATCGCAACAAGTCGCGTATGGTGGTCAGTTCGCGACGTGCCGAATCGTAAATGCCAATGTCGCTGGCACCTTCTGCCACACGAGTGGTCGGCAGCGGGGTCATTTTTGTGGATGACGCAGAGGAGATTTTTTGGGGCATTTTTT
>JANPNU010000349.1:0-4417 GCA_031427615.1 Burkholderiales bacterium | reverse complement strand
GACGAAGACGGCAAGAGTGTGGACCAGGCCGGTCCCTCGATTCCGTACGAGGTGCAGGGGCTGACTGACGTGCCCGGCGCCGGTGAAGACATGATGGTGTTGAACGACGAGCGCAAGGCGCGCGAAATTGCGTTGTTCCGCCAGGGTAAATTCCGCGATGTGAAACTTGCCAAACTGCAATCGGCAAAGCTGGAAAATGCTTTCGAGCAAATGGGTGAGGGCGCCACCAAATCGCTGGCCATTATCATCAAGGCCGACGTGCAGGGCTCCTACGAGGGATTGACCCACGCGCTGGCAAAACTCTCCACGCCGGAAGTGCGCGTCAATGTCGTGCATGCCGCGGTGGGTGCCATCAGCGAGTCGGATGTCAATCTGGCGATCGCATCAAAAGCGGTGGTGATCGGCTTCAACGTGCGCGCCGATGCCGGTGCGCGCAAGCTGACCGAAAACGCCGGGGTGCAGATCCGCTACTACAACATCATTTACGAAGCGGTTGATGATGTCAAAGCCGCGCTCAGCGGCATGCTGTCGCCGGAAATCAAGGAGTCAATCCTCGGCATGGTCGAAATCCGCAGCGTGTTCAAGATTTCCAAAATCGGCGCGGTGGCAGGTTGTTTCGTGCTCGACGGGTTGGTCAAGCGCAGCTCGTCGATTCGATTGTTGCGCGATGGGGTGGTGATTTTCACGGGCGAGCTCGAATCACTGAAGCGTTTCAAGGATGACGTCAAGGAAGTCAAGTCCGGCTTTGAGTGCGGCTTGTCGATCAAGAACTTCAATGACATCAAAGAAGGTGACCAACTCGAAGCGTTTGAGACCACCGAAGTGGCGCGGACATTGGCATAACGCCAGTCAAACCGTTCATGGCCGATACCCGCAACCGCAAAATCGCCGATCAAATCCAGCGCGAATTGTCAGAGATGATTCGTCTGGAGTTGCGCGACCCGAGAGTGTCGATGGTGACGCTCACTGATGTGGAGGTGGCGCGGGACGTGGCACACGCCAAGGTGTTTTTCACCCACATGGGCAGCGCGGAACAAGTGCTGTCGTGCAAACACGGCCTCAACAGCGCTGCCGGTTTTTTGCGCATGCAGCTTGCCAAGCGGCTGACCATCCGTGTGGTGCCCGCATTGCATTTTGAAATTGACGAGTCCATTGAACGCGGCGCGCATTTGTCCAAGCTCATCAACGATGCAGTCGCCGAGGATGCCAAACATCCCCACGATGGCGGGTAGGGCTGCGCTTACGGCAGGCTGTGTCCACCCTTCGTGACATTGATTTTGAAACCGCCGATAAACGCCGATGGCCGCCGATGTTCGCCGATAACGTCCCTCTGAAAATTGTCATTCCGAACGGCTTTTCCGTGAGGAATCCCATCCGGGCGCATCGGAACCTGACACCATGACAAAACCGCCCGGGCCGATGCCGCGGATCATCCGCCGTCATGTGGATGGCGTATTGCTGTTGGATAAACCGGTCGGACTGTCGTCCACGCAGGCCATGGCTGCGGCAAAACGTTTATTTCGCGCCGAAAAAGCCGGGCACACCGGCACGCTGGATCCCTTTGCGACCGGCCTTTTGCCGATATGTTTTGGCGAGGCCGCTAAATTTTCCCGTTTTTTGCTTGACGCTGAAAAATCCTATCGTGCCACATTGAAATTAGGAGAAGTCAGCCGAACCGGCGACACCGAGGGCGAGATCACATTGCGCAGAGGTGTCGCGGTAACGCGCGCCACACTCGATGATGTGCTGAAAAAATTTGTTGGCACGCAGTTACAAACGCCGCCGATGTATTCGGCGTTAAAACAGAACGGCGTCCCGCTTTATAAGCTCGCCCGCCAGGGCCTGGAGGTGCCGCGCGAGCCGCGCCCGATAACGGTTTTCAGCTTGTCGTTGGTTTCATTTGGCGTGGCTGACCTGGTCCTCGACACACGCGTCAGCAAAGGCACTTACATTCGTGTGTTGGCAGAAAACATCGGCGAGGCATTGGGTTGTGGCGCGCATTTGAGTGGTCTGCGTCGGACGTCAACTGGCGGCTTTGACATTGCGCAAGCGGTTAGTCTCGATGAACTTGCCGCCATGAGTGAGGATGCGCGCGACCGGGAATTGCTGCCCGCTGAAAGCTTATGCACCGATCTGCCAACGATGGTTCTGAGTGCCGACGACACTCGAATATTTTGTAATGGTGGTTGGATTGCCGCACAACCGACCGACGCCACGCAAACGACGCCATTCGCGGTCTATTCCGCCGCCAACCAATTTCTTGGTGTTGGTGAAGTGGTGATGGGTGAACAAACGTACGGAAAACCGCGCTTGGTGCCTATGCGCCTGATGGCCACCGGCCTACGCGACACATAGTTCACTAAAGTCCATGATTTTGTTGTGGGAATGGCTGACTTCCGAACCATTTCGCGCTATAATTTTGGCCTCGCGAGTAGGGATGTTCCGAAAGCCGCAATCGCCTGCGACAAGGCGTTAGATCCGAGAAAAGGAATCACCATGACCACCACCGCAAGAACGGCTGAAGTTGTTTCTGAATATGCCCGCGCCAAAGGCGATACCGGCTCCCCGGAAGTTCAGGTCGCATTGTTGACCAATCGTATTAACGAACTGACCAGCCATTTTAAGAAACACGTTAAGGATCACCATGGTCGTCGCGGCTTGCTTCGTATGGTTTCGAAGCGCCGTAGCCTGCTTGATTACCTGAAACGCACCAAACTCGATACCTATCGTTCATTGATCGACAAACTCGGCTTGCGTAAGTAATTAGAACCCAAGCCAGTTAAGCGAGAGCAATCGAATTCCAAAAAAGCCCCTCTGTTCCGATTAACGGCAGCGGGGCTTTTGCATTATTTTTTGCGTCACAGATTTATCGTTGCCAGCACCTGTTAATTTGCCGGTAACGCCGCCGATTTTTACTCAACAGAAAAGCCAAGGGAATTCCCGAATGAAAGCTATTAAGAAAACACTGCAGTATGGGCGTCATACGCTGACCCTCGAAACCGGGGAGATCGCGCGCCAGGCTGATGGCGCCGTATTGGTCTCTCTTGATGACACCGTTGTACTCGTGACCTGTGTGGCACGACGCGACGCCAAAGAAGGGCAAGATTTTTTCCCGTTGACGGTTGATTATCAGGAAAAAACATTTGCCGGCGGCAAAATCCCTGGTGGGTTCTTTAAGCGCGAAGGCCGTCCTTCCGAAAAGGAAGTATTGACCAGCCGTTTGATCGATCGGCCGCTGCGTCCATTATTCCCGGACGGCTTTTACAATGAAGTACAAATCATCGCCACCGTATTGTCATCGGATCCGGAAATTGATTCTGATATCGTCGCCATGATTGGCGCATCGGCCGCAGTCACATTGGCCGGCGTGCCATTTGAAGGTCCGATTGGTGCCGCCCGTGTTGGTTATCTTGAAGGGCAATATGTACTGAACCCGACCAAGACCGAACTCGAAACCTCGCAAATGAATTTGGTTGTTGCCGGTACCGAGTCGGCTGTACTGATGGTCGAATCAGAAGCGCTGGAATTGTCGGAAGCGATCATGTTGGGTGGAATTGTGTATGGTCACGAACAACAGCAGGCCGTCATTAGTGCCATTCTTGATCTGGCCGATGAAGCCGGCAAGGACCCATGGACATGGACCGCACCGGTGCCACCGCAGGCGCTGATTGATCAAATCAACACCATGGCGGCGAAGGACCTGGATGATGCATTCCGTATCAAGTCCAAAGGTGCCCGTTCGGAACAGTTGTCGGCCATCAGCAAACGTGTCATCACCGCACTTTGTACGGGTGCCGAAGGCGCGCCGGACAAAAACACCGTGTCGTCACTGTTGTTCGCGATCGAATCAAAAATTGTTCGCAGCCAGATTTTGAATGGCGAGCCACGTATCGACGGCCGTGATACCCGCACCGTTCGCCCAATCTCGATTCGCACTTCCGTATTGCCGCGCACCCACGGCTCGGTATTGTTTACGCGCGGCGAAACCCAGGCGATAGTTGTCGCCACCTTGGGATCATTAAAAGATTCACAAATGATCGACGCGCTGCAAGGCGAGTACAAAGATCGTTACATGTTCCACTACAACTTCCCGCCGTATTCCACGGGTGAGACTGGCCGCGTCGGTACACCAAAGCGCCGCGAAATCGGCCATGGTCGTTTGGCCAAGCGCGCCTTGGCAGCCGTATTGCCGACGGAAGCCGAATTTGGTTACGCCATGCGGGTTGTGTCGGAAATCACCGAATCCAATGGTTCCTCATCAATGGCCTCCGTTTGTGGTGGTTGCCTTGCTTTGATGGATGCCGGTGTGCCAATGAAAGCGCACGTTGCGGGTGTGGCCATGGGTCTCATCAAAGACGGCGGAAAATTTGCCGTGCTGACCGATATTCTTGGTGATGAAGATCATTTGGGTGATATG
>JANPNU010000348.1:0-4965 GCA_031427615.1 Burkholderiales bacterium | reverse complement strand
TTTTTTGTGTCTTTGCTTTTGCTCATGGTGAAGCCTCCTTTTATTTAATCGGGGTGCAACAGGGCGGATAAAACTGAAAGGTAAATTTGCCGGTCACAAACAAACCTGACCACCGAACATCAAATCTATCTTGGGAAAAGTTACGACCCAGATTTGGTGTGGAAAGTTGATTAAATCACGCCGCCAGCCAGATTTATCACGCAAACAAAAATTTCAATTCCAGCCATCCGGCGTGACCACCCAATTTACGACAAAAAACACCCGCGTTCATGCGATCATCCCACCCATGAAACTGAAACCCAAAGACCTCGCCAATATTGTTGACGCCACGCTTGCCCATTACAACCAGCGGGCGGACGATTTTTGGGAAGGCACCCGTCACCACGACGTTCGCCAGAATATCGATGCGCTGTTAAGTCACATCGAGGGGCCGGTGCCATTCACCATTCTCGATTTTGGCTGCGGACCGGGGCGCGATCTCAAAACGATTGCCAAACTCGGCCATCGGGTGGTGGGATTGGAGGGCTCGGCCCGGTTCGGCGAGATGGCGCGCGCGTACAGCGGCTGTGAGGTATGGCATCAGGACTTTCTGAAACTCGATCTGCCCGCTGACACCTTTGACGGCATTTTCGCCAATGCATCCCTGTTTCACGTACCGAAACAGGAATTACCACGAGTCCTTGGCGAACTGCATGCCACCATCAAGCCGTCCGGAGTGTTGTTTTCTTCCAATCCGCGCGGCGACAACCATGAAGGCTGGAGCGGCAACCGATATAGCGCCTACCACGACCTCGAAAATTGGCGGGAATTGATGACTGCGGCCGGATTTATCGAATTGACCCACTATTACCGCCCGCCCGGTCTGCCTCGCGAGCAACAACCATGGCTGGCCAGCGTCTGGAGAAAGCCCGCATAGAGGTGCATCCGTCGCAATGACCGGCGTCATTTGCCCTGTCACCTGCCCGCTCGGCATTTCGGCAATAATCCTAGAAACGGCAGTTGGACGGGTGTGAGTGTGCGTTTTTGCGGCTTTCTGGCTAGGCCTCATTTGGCAACAGCGACGTGGCAACCTCCACGTTGCAAGGAGGAGCAACACCGCCAGGGAGTCGCAAAAACGTACCATCGCACCCGTAGCGCTCTCACCCAAAAGGTGAACGTCTTGAATCCACCAAACACCAATGAATACGCAGTGTTTCAAACAATGTCGAGCGGTCAACTGCGGTTTCTAGGATAATGGCAACGGCCTGGTTTTCGCCCATCAAGAGGCCGACGGAATGCAACTTCCTTCCTCTATTCCTATTCCCTTCCCTGTCTCAGCGGAGAAATTCAAATGAACGTGAAATTGACGATGCAACGCGCCGTGTTGGCGATCATATTTGTTTCTGCCAGCGCGGCTGTTTGGGCGCAATCAACGCCAACATTGCTGCTTCGTCAGCCAAGTGTGTCGCGCGACCATATCGCGTTTGTTTATGCGGGTGATATCTGGCTGGCCAATCGTGACGGGCAAACCCCGACTCAACTCACCTCCCATCCTGCCGATGAATTTGCGCCGGCGTTTTCCCCGGACGGCAAATGGATCGCTTTCTCGGCGCGCTACGACAACAACACCGATGTGTATGTCATGCCGGTCGCCGGCGGCAATCCCAAACGCCTCACATGGCATTCCGCTGTTGACACCGTCAATGGTTGGAGCGTGGATGGCAAACGGGTGCTGTTTGCGTCATCGCGCGAAACCGAAAATGCCCGTAGCAATCAGCTTTATGAAGTGTCAGTTGACGGTGGGGCCGAGAGAAAAATCATGGACGCCCTTGCCTTCGAAGGCAGCTGGTCGGCAGATGGCAGCCGTCTCGCCTATCGCCCCTATCGCGCGGCTTATTCAGGTACCAGCGGCTGGCGTTTGCACCGTGGCGGCAGCACGCCACCGATTTGGCTGATTGATCCGGTCAAAAGTTCGCTCGAAAAAATTCCGCATGTCAATGCCTCCGATACCAACCCGATGTGGGTGGACGGCAATGTCGTGTTTATTTCGGATCGACACGACGGCGCGGCCAATCTGTTTTTGTACGACACCAAGACCAAGGCACTCAAACAACTGACCAAAGAAACCGTCTGGGATATTCGTAATGCCCGCGCTTTCGATAACACGGTGGTGTACGAAGTCGGCGGCCGCCTCAAGGAGTTGGTTGTTGCCAGCGGTCGTATTCGCGAGTTACCTGTCACCCTCAATACGCAAACAATCCAAACCCGTCCGCAGTGGAAGGACGCCAGCACCAATATGACATCGGCAAAATTGTCTGCGACCGGCAAACGCGTGGTGGTGAGTGCACGTGGCGACGTTTTCACCGTGCCCGTCAAAGACGGCTCGGTTCGCAACCTGACACAAACATCCGGCGTGCGTGAAAAAGACGGACTGTGGAGCCCGGATGGCAAACGCGTTGCCTACGTTTCTGATGCCGGCTTGTTTCATTCGTTGGTGTTGCGTGATCAGGCGGGTCTCGATCAGGCCCAGTCTTTTAGCTTGGGCAAGACCGGCTATTTCACGTTATTGGCGTGGGCCCCTGATGGCAAGACCATTGCTTATCAGGACAATCACCTCAACCTTTACGTCATGTCGCTCGACAAGGGCACCATCAAACTCGTCGACAATCGCAAACGACGCGGTGTGATGAATATTTCATTTTCGCAGGACAGCCGCTGGTTGGCCTACACGGTCGCGGCAGAAAACCTGTTTAACCAGATTCGTATTTATGATGCAACCTCCGGTAACAGCGTCACCGTCACCGATGGCTTGAGCCATGTGGACCAACCCGTTTTTGCCGGCAGTGATTATTTGTATTTCACGGCGTCGATTAATTCTGGGCCGTCGCAGGTCGGGCTCGATATGTCCACCCAGGAACGGCCGATGCGCGAAGGTCTGTACGCAATGGTATTGGCAGCCACGGGCAAATCGCCGATGGCACCACGTAGCGGCGACGAAGAAGATAAAAAAGATGCGTCCAAGGACGCCACCAAAGATGGCGGCAAAGACCCAACGAAACCTGATTCGCCCGCCAGCGCCGATGACACCGGCAAATCAACAACACCGGCAGCGGCGACCGGCAGCAAGGTGGATACGCCTGCCAAACCAGCCGCGCCGCCCAAGCCGGTGCGCATTGATTTTGACGGACTGCAACAACGGATTGTAGGGTTGCCAGTGGCCGAACGCAGCTACGATGCCCTGGCTGTTGCCGCCGACGGATCGTTGTTCTATCTCGATCAGCGCCAACCCGGCGTCAGCAATGAACCACCGGAAGCGGAGTCAACCGGCAACGCCGAATTGGTGCGTTTCAGTTTTGAGGATCGCAAGGCAAAGTCGCTCAAACAAGGCGTGAACA
Organism: Burkholderiales bacterium; assembly: GCA_031427615.1. GTDB lineage: Bacteria > Pseudomonadota > Gammaproteobacteria > Burkholderiales > Usitatibacteraceae > UKL13-2. Next base: position 1,591 of record JANPNU010000348.1, on the reverse strand, counting down.
CATTCAGCATGAGCGCCGACGGTAAAAAACTCTTGCTGCAATACAACCGCGGCAAACTTGAAATTGCCGACGCCAACGAAAAACTCGATGCCAAACCCATCGACCTTGCCCAGTTGGGCATGCCGATTGATCCGCGTGAAGAATGGCAACAGATTTTTAACGAAACATGGTGGATGCAAAAAGAATTCTTCTACGACGCCAATTTGCACGGCATTGATTGGCAGGCCATTCGTGCCCGTTATCAACCGTTACTAAAGCACGTGCAACGCCGCGAAGATCTGAATGATTTGCTGGTCGAGATGATTGCTGAATTGCAAGTTGGCCACAATCGTATTGGTGGTGGTGATGTGCATCGCGAGCGCCCCACCACCATCGGTCTGTTGGGGGCGGATTTCACGACTGAAAACGGTCACTACCGCATCAAAACCATTTACAGTGGTGACCGCTGGAATCCATTCATGAAAGCGCCGCTGGCCGTTCCGGGGCTTGGTGTCAAGGAAGGTGATTACATTCTGGCGGTCAATGGCCGCCCGGTAAATGCACAGCAAAATCTATTTGCGTCACTGGAAAATACGGTTGGCAAACAAGTCAGCTTAAGTGTGGGCGCGGATTCGTCCGGCAAAGGTGCCCGCACCATTGTTGTCCAGCCGATTGCCAGCGAGGCTTCATTACGCCAATGGAACTGGATTGAGAAAAATCGCCAGCACGTGGAAAAAGTATCCGGCGGCAAGGTTGCCTATGTGTATTTGCCTGACACCGGTGGTGAAGGCTTCAAACACTTCAATCGTATGTTTTTTTCGCAAGTTGAAAAACAGGCGCTCATTGTTGATGATCGCCGCAACGGCGGTGGTCAGGCCGCCAATTACATCACCGACGTCTTGAGCCGCCAGTATCTGGCTGGCTGGAAAGACCGGGACGGCTATATTTTTGAAACGCCCGGTGGTGCCATCTACGGTCCAAAAGCGATGTTGATTGACCAGGACGCGGGCTCGGGTGGAGATTTTCTGCCGTACGCATTTAAACGCATGGGCTTGGGCCCGTTGATCGGCACCCGCACCTGGGGCGGACTGATCGGCATTTCGGCCAATCCAAATCTGATTGATGGGGGCAATCTGGTGGTGCCGTTTTTCCGGTTCTTCACACCAGAACGCGAATGGCGCATTGAAAACGAAGGTGTTGCCCCCGACATCGAAGTTGAATTGGATCCACTTGGCGTGAACAAAGGGCAGGACACGCAGCTCGATGCGGCGCTCAAATCAGTCATGCAACGTTTACAAAGCGAAAAACAAATCATTCGTCGTGTGCCGCCCGCAATGCCCACACAGGCTGGCAAATAAAATCTGCCAATTGCAAACCAGACATAAATGGTGTGGTGTTAATGTTAATGGGGACAGACACTCATGTCACTCGATTAAGCAATTTCACCCGCCAAAATAGTCATTCCCATGAAGGCGGGAATCCAATCTTCTGTGGGTGACGACCGAACAACTTGGATTCCCACCTTTATCGAAGAGTATCCCTGTGGGACGCGGGAATGACGATGGTTTGGCAAATTCAGTGGTAAATATGCGCCGCAAACGCTTAACCGAGT
>JANPNU010000347.1:0-9669 GCA_031427615.1 Burkholderiales bacterium | reverse complement strand
CAAACAATTGCGGCTGCTGTGTTTTGACGAATTTCACGTTGCCGATATTGCTGACGCAATGATTCTTGGCCGCCTGCTCGAGTTGTTAATTGGCAAGGGCGTGGTGCTGGTCATGACCTCCAATTATCAGCCCGATGATTTGTATCCAAACGGCTTGCAACGATCACGCTTTTTGCCTGCCATCGAAATTTTGAATCAAGAACTCGAGGTGATTGAAATTTCCGGCGAGCGTGATCATCGCCGGCGCATTCTCGAATCCATTCCGGTTTATCACACCATCGGCCCATCGGCCAGTGCGTCGGCAGCGGGAAATCGTGCCAACGCCGATCAGTCACTGGCGCGGACCTTTGGCGCCATGTCCAAAGCGACTTACACCGATCACGGCACCTTTCAAATTGGCGGCCGACCGATGGCCTTTATCCGTCGCGCCAAGGGGGTGGTCTGGTTTGATTTTGCCGAGCTGTGTGTCAAGCCGCGCAGTCAGGTTGATTATCTGGAAATCGCCAGCCAATACCACACGGTATTGGTTTCCAATATTCCCCAGTTACACGCTAAAAATCGCGCCGACGTGGTGCGACGCCTAACCTGGCTGGTGGACGTTTTTTACGATCAACGGGTCAAATTTATTTGTTCGGCGGAAGTCGAGCCCGAGCAGTTGGTGGTCGATGAACGCGCCACGGCGGGGGGGGCGGCGCGGGCCGCAGCAGCCAACAAAGCGGGCGGCGACGCGATCATGATGGTCTCGGCCGAATATGGCCGTACCGCCTCACGCCTGCGGGAAATGCAGTCCAAAGAATATTTTTCCAGAAAACACGCCTCGGCAGACAACCCGAGGGTCATGCATTAGCCGGTGCACCCTGTAGGGGAGGGCAGGACCGGGTGGAGTGGAAAATGGTTCCTTAGGCTCATGTCACTCGGTTAAGCAATTTCGCCCGCCAAAATAGTCATTCCCGCGTCCCACAGGGATACACTTCGATAAAGGCGGGAATCCAATCTTCTGTGGGTGACGACCGAACAACTTGGATTCCCGCCTGCGCGGGAATGACGATGCGGGAATGACGATGGTTTGGAAAATTCGGTGGTCAATATGCGCCGCAAACGCTTAACCGAGTGTCATGAGTTCCTTAGGCCACAATTATTGACTTTTGTCAGGCTGGTGGTGGTCTGAGACCGCTGTACAATGGCAGCAGCAAAAATTAATAAAAACGGGGTCAAACTGCCTTCGTTGCTGGCCAATGGCGACGTTGGTACGTGATCCAATTCAATTTTTATACACAGGCGACGCGTACCCGTATGTCAACCGATGACAATTTTGATCTCGACTTCACTGCACTGCTGGACCCCAGCAAGACCGTGCCGGAGCCAGTGCCGACGCCGCAACAGGCGCAGGCGCTGACTGACGAAGCGATCATTGGCGAATCAAAGTTAAACAGCAATGGTTTTTTTGTGCGCCTGTTTCCGGATGCACCGAGCCGCTCGCCGATGCGTTCCCCGCCAACCGTGTTGGTGATCGAAGACGATGCTGTGACGGCAATGTTGATCGAGCAAATTTTAAAAAAGGCCGATTACCGAGTGGTGCGTGCCGCCAATCGCACCGAAATTGTGCAGGGATTTAAAGCCAAACCGGATCTGGTGTTGCTCGACGTATTGCTTCCGGACGCCAATGGTTTTGATATTCTCAATCGGATCCGTTCCAGCGGCCACATGCCGGATTTACCGGTACTGATGTTGTCCAGCCTGGGCGGGCTTGACGACATCATGAAGGGCCTGAAACTGGGTGCCAATGGCTACCTCACCAAGCCGGCCAAATCCAAGGCGCTGCTCAGCGCGATCGAAGAAATCATCTTTAATTAGGTCGGCTGCGGTAACATCATCACGCCTGCTGGTTCGCAGGAATCTGATGATGAGAGTGAATGCTATGGCCGCGAACAAAATAACCTACCAAGCCATCCACGCCCGATCGCTGGCGTCGCCCGATCCTTTCTGGAGCGAACAAGCGGCACGGATTGACTGGGTTAAGCCCTTCACCCAGGTTTGTGATTATTCCGATCCGCCGTTTGCCAAATGGTTTGTTGGCGGTGAAACCAATCTTTGTTATAACGCCGTTGATCGCCACCTCGCCAGCCGTGCCGATCAAAACGCGCTGGTATGGATTTCCTCCGAGGTCGAGCAAACCCGTACCTTTACCTACCGCCAACTGTTTGAAGAAGTTAACCGATTTGCGGCCATATTAAAATCAATGGGCGTTGGCAAAGGTGATCGCGTTTTGATTTACATGCCGATGATTCCCGAGGCAGTGTTTGCGATGTTGGCCACCGTGCGCATTGGCGCGATTCATTCGGTCGTGTTTGGTGGATTTGCCGCATCATCACTGGCGGCACGTATCGACGACGCCCAACCCAAAGTCATGATCACCGCCGATGCCGGGTCACGTGGTGGCAAGGTGATCCCACTCAAGCCGTTGACCGACGAATCGATCAAACTCGCCAAACATCCACCCCGACATGTGGTGATCGTTAATCGCCATCTCGACCGCGGCATGCAGGTATTGCCCGGCCGCGATATGGAATACGCGGCGCTGGCACCGCGCCATGACGGCGAAGTGGTGCCGTGTGAGTGGGTGGAGTCCAGTCATCCTTCGTACATTTTGTACACCAGCGGCACCACCGGCAAACCCAAAGGGGTGCAACGCGACACCGGTGGATATGCGGTGGCGCTGGCCGCCTCGATGGCGAATATATTTGATACCCAATCCGGCGAAAGTTTTTTTTGTACCTCTGACATCGGCTGGGTGGTCGGCCATTCATACATTGTTTACGGGCCATTGATTAATGGCTCGACCAGCATCATGTACGAAGGCCTGCCGACACGTCCCGATCCGGGTGTGTGGTGGACCATTGTCAAGCAATACAACGTCGTGGCAATGTTTTCATCGCCCACCGCGGTACGGGTATTGAAAAAACAAGACCCCGCCTACCTTTCAAAATACGACATATCGAGCCTGCGTTATCTGTATCTGGCCGGTGAGCCACTCGATCAACCCACCAGCGACTGGATCGAAAAAGGCACGGGTGTGAAGGTGATTGATAATTATTGGCAAACTGAAAGTGGCTGGCCGATCCTCAGCGCGCAGCCGGGCATTGAAATCACGCCGCGCAAACTGGGCTCACCGAGTTTTGCGACCACCGGCTACAACGTCAAACTTAAACACGAAGACACCGGTGCCGCCGTGGCCGCCAACGAAAAAGGTGTGTTGTGTATTGTTCCGCCGTTGCCACCCGGCTTTATGTCAACCATCTGGGGTGACGACGAACGGTTTGTCAAAACCTATTTTTCATCTTTTAAAAATGAAATGGTTTACACCACCTTTGATTGGGCGACCGTTGACGAAGACGGTTATTACTACATCATGGGCCGCACCGATGACGTGATTAATGTCGCCGGTCATCGTTTGGGCACAAGAGAAATAGAAGAAGCGATTCAGGCGCACAGCAACATCGCCGAAGTCGCGGTGGTGGGTGTGGCCGATGCACTCAAGGGGCAGGTGCCGGTGGCCTTCGCGGTGGTCAAAGATGTCAGCAAAGTTGCCTCGCTGGACGCCGCCGCCGTGCATGAGAAAGAAATCATGGCCACGGTTGACCGTGAGCTGGGTGCGATCGGCCGCCCTGCGCGGGTGCATTTTGTGACCATGCTGCCCAAGACCCGCTCCGGAAAATTATTGCGACGGGCGATTCAAGCGTTGTGTGAACGCCGTGACCCGGGTGATCTCACCACCATCGAAGATCTGAGTGCACTGGAGGAAGTGCGTGCAGCCGTCGAAATCTAAAAATCATTCACCAGCCAGAGCCGACAAACCATGGACGAACGCGCTGCTCAACTCTAGTTAGCCGTCAGTATTTGCCATATGCATACTTAATATATACAATGACTCATGCGGTTTCAATTTGATCCAACCAAGGCAGCGTCGAACCTAAAGAAACACGGCATCTCATTTGCCGATGCGGAAGGAGTGTTCGGCGACCCGCTTGCTGCGCACCGCACTGATCCGGACTCCGAGGGCGAAGAACGATTTATCGCTCTGGGCCTCGGTAACGCGGGGCACGTGTTGGTTGTGAGCTACACGTTACGAGGCAATGAGATTCGTCCCATTTCCGCGCGACGTGCCACCCGTCGAGAGGTAAAAGCATATGCGAGCTGAATACGACTTTTCAAAGGCTGTAAGAAAAGCACTCATTCCCAGTAAAGGCAAGACACGAATCTCAATCTTCATTGATAACGCCGTGCTTGACGCGTTTCGCTCGAAGGCCGAAAGCGCTGGGGTAGGCTATCAAACGATGATGAACGACGCGTTGAAGCAAATCCTTTCTGAGTCGGCTCGGCCGATTACCGAAACGTCGCTTCGTCAGATACTGAAAGAGGTGTTGCCTACGCCTCAAAAACGGCTAACAACTCGCTCAGGGGGGACGGCGCAAAAGCGCGCCGCCCGTTAGCTCAGGCGTTGCCGACAAAATTGCTCTTGGGCAGTGACTTGCTGCATACCTCATTTTATCGCATCAGTATTGGAGTGTATGTATGGGAAACATAAAGTCTATTGAGAAGGCTGTCGAGTCACTACCCCCTGCGGATCTGGCCGAATTTCGACGCTGGTTTGCTGAATACGATGCAGCCGCATGGGACAAGCAAATTGAGCAAGACGCTGCCTCCGGAAAGTTTGACGGACTCGCTGCGGAAGCGCTTGCCGACTATCGCGCTGGCATGGCGCGCGAGGTTTGAAGCACACTGCGTCAAAGCGTTTTGGCAGTGTCTGGACAAGCTACCTTCTGACATTCAAACACTGGCGCGGAATCGCTTCGCTCAGTTGAAGACCGATCCAGCGCACCCATCACTGCATTTCAAGGCGGTCGGCAACGGGAAATTTCACAGCGTCAGAGTTGGCCTCTATTTCAGGGCACTTGGGCTCCCGGTTCCGGGCGGTGTCCACTGGTTCTGGATTGGCACACATGGCGAATACGACAAACTCGTCGGCTAACTCGTCGTTCCAAAGGAAGGCGCAAAAGCGCGCCGCCTCTGAACTTGATCGTTTGGTGCCATAGAGCATGCGTCTCTGGTCATTACATTCCAAGTATCTCGATCCTCAAGGTCTGGTTGCGTTGTGGCGGGAAACCCTTTTGGCGCAGGCCGTTCTGCGCGGCGAAACACGTGGCTATCGCAATCATCCGCAGTTGGACCGATTTAAGAACCACTCCGCGCCACTCGCAGCCATCTCGCGGTATCTAACGGCTATTCATGCCGAGGCCGAGGTGCGCGGGTACGCTTTCGATAAAAGCAAAATCAAACCAACACGGAAGGCGGTGACCCTGACTGTCACGTCCGGCCAGATGGCGTATGAATGGGCGCACCTGCTGGTCAAACTGAAGGTGCGTAACCCAGCGCTTTATCGGCGGTGGCTCGCGACTGAGGTGCCAGATGCACATCCCATGTTTAAAGTGCGAGCAGGTGAAATTGAACCTTGGGAGCGTCAATGAGCATGGCGCCCAACCCGGTGGTCGCTGATCGATAAAGCCGCGCAGAGCCGGTCACCTCTATATTGAGGGTAAGGTCTCAATACTGTTCGTTTACTCATAAGCCAGAAAAAACGATGTGAATCACCTTTGGTCGTCATTCTGGTGTCAGGCGGAAAACCAAGTCACAATCTCGTCGTTCCCACAGGCGGGAATCCAAGTCCCCTTGTGTGTGGCACCAAAAAATTGGATTCCCGCCTGACACGGGAATGACGGGGTAATTTGGCTAAGCGAACAGCATTGGGTAAGGTCCGATGCTCTCCGGCTGCGTAACGTTGGTAACCCGCCAAAGTATTGTCGCTATTGCATCAGTGGATCGTTGTTTTTGCTGATTTGTGAAGGCACGTTTTTTTGCTGCGTCACTTCTTCACACCAAAACAATGCTCAACGCCGGGAAAGGTTCCCGCCCGCACTTCTTTGGCATAGGCCGCCGCCGCACCGGCAATCTGCGCGCCGACATCCGCGTATCGTTTGGCAAATTTTGGTGTGAAATCCGCGAACAAGCCGGTCACATCCTCGGTCACCAATACCTGCCCGTCACAAGCCGGCGAGGCACCGATTCCGATAGTGGGAATCGATAACGCTTCGGTCACGGCGCGTGCGACTGGCTCGATCATGCCTTCAATCAACACGCCAAACGCACCGGCGGCTTCAAATTGTTTGGCGATGTTCAGCCACTTTTCAGTGGCGTTGTGTTCCCGCCCCTGCGCTTTGAATCCACCCATTTCGTGGACACGCTGCGGCATCAGGCCGATGTGTGGCATGACAGGAATACCGCGTGCGACCAAATATTCAACGGTCTCAACCAACTCGGCACCGCCTTCGAGTTTGAGCGCCTGACAGCCCGATTCGGCCATGGCGCGGGCACAATTGCGATAGGCTTGCTCTTTGGATTCCTGATAACTCGCAAACGGCATGTCGAGCATGACCATCGCCCGCTGTGCGCCCCGCATGACCGCCTGGGTATGCAGGATCATGGTGTCGAGGGAAATATTGAGGGTGTTATCCATGCCATACACCACCATGGCCAGCGAGTCGCCGACCAAAAGCACATCACAATGTGGGTCCAGCAATTGCGCCATCGGCTTGGTATAGGCCGTCAGCATGACAATTTTTTCCCTTGCCTTCATGTTGCGAAGATCGGGAACCGAAACGCGTTTTTTTTCAGTGTGGACAGACATGTGAGATCACGGTGGCAGGCGGAACGGATATTATGCCCACATCAACCAATTGGAATTTATTGAAAATGACAATCATTATTCGTTGGTGTATCAATGCGCTGGCACTGCTGGCGGTGGCCTACCTGTATTCCGGTGTGCAGGTTGACGGCATTTTTGCGGCGCTCATGGCAGCGCTGGTGTTGGGCTTGGTCAACGCGATTATCCGGCCGATCCTGATTTTGCTGACCCTGCCGGTGACGCTGCTGTCGATGGGCCTGTTCATTTTTGTGATCAACGCCATGCTGTTTTGGCTGGTGTCCGAAGTCGTCAAGGGCTTTACCGTCAGCGGTTTTATGGCCGCATTGTTGGGCTCGATCATGTATTCGGTGATTTCGTTGCTGGTGAGCATGGTGATCATCGAGCGCAAGAAAACAGTCAATTGATCGGGTCGTTTTTTGCAAGGTGACCCGAACGAGCGACCGAGTGCCTCCATATCCGGCCGATTGGCCGCTAATCGGTGCTTTTGTCGGGAAAAATCAAAAGAATTGATGTATTTGCCTTGAAATCACCATTCTCGTCCCAAACTGATTCTATGATATTGATTTTTCAGGGAATTTTGGAACATGGATGCTCAAGAACCTGCACCAAAAGACGCGCAAGTCGGATCGGCTGAATCAAACACCGCCGACACCGCTGCCAACAATAACAATTCAACCGCAGAATTAATCGTCAAATTGGCCGCCGCCGAGGCTGCCGTCGCCACCGCGAAAGATGATTGGTTACGCGCCAAAGCCGAAACCGAGAATATTCGCCGCCGTTCGGCTGAAGAGGTGCTCAAGGCGCAAAAATTTGGTGTCGAGAAAATTGCCGATGCCTTGTTGGCCGTCAAGGACAGCATGGATGCGGCGCTGCAGGTCGAAAGTCCAACTGTCGAGGCGTACCAGCAGGGGGTTGCGCTTACGGTCCGCCAATTGGCCAGCGTTTTCGAAAAATTTGCGATTCTGGAAATTGACCCGTTGGGTCAAAAATTTGATCCGGGTAAACATCAGGCGATCGCGGCGGTGGATTCCGATCAGGAAGCCAATACCGTTGTGTCCGTCATGCAAAAGGGCTACACCCTCCATGACCGGGTGCTGCGTCCGGCGTTGGTGGCGGTGGCCAAAGCAAAAAGTGAATAAACCGGCGTCCTGAGTTGCCCGGGGTCGGTGGGGTCACACGCCGCGTATTTGCGCCCAAAAGGGCTTGAATCGCCGGCAAACCGCCCCATCTGATTCGTATCTAAAAAAACTATCGTAACAAAGGAAAAATCATGGGAAGAATTATCGGAATTGACTTGGGCACCACCAACAGCTGTGTTGCCATCATGGAAGCCGGTCAGCCAAAAGTGATCGAAAATGCCGAAGGCGCACGCACCACGCCTTCGATCGTCGCGTATCAGGACGACGGCGAAATTCTGGTTGGCGCATCGGCCAAACGTCAGGCGGTAACCAACCCCAAAAATACCCTGTACGCGGTCAAGCGTTTGATCGGCCGCCGCTTCGAAGAAAAAGAAGTGCAAAAAGACATCGACATGATGCCGTACAGCATCATCAAAAATGACAATGGTGACGCATGGGTGGAAGTGCGCGGCAAAAAAATGGCGCCGCCGCAGGTGTCGTCGGAAGTGCTGCGCAAAATGAAAAAAACCGCCGAGGATTATTTGGGCGAAGAAGTGACCGAGGCGGTCATCACGGTGCCGGCCTATTTCAACGACTCACAACGTCAGGCGACCAAAGACGCTGGCCGCATTGCCGGTCTCGATGTCAAACGCATCATCAACGAGCCGACCGCGGCGGCGCTGGCGTTTGGCATGGACAAAAAAGAAGGGGATCGCAAGATCGCGGTTTATGATTTGGGCGGCGGTACGTTTGACGTCTCGATCATTGAAATCGCCTCGGTTGAAGGTGAGCATCAGTTTGAAGTGTTGTCGACCAACGGTGACACCTTCCTCGGTGGTGAGGATTTTGACCAGCGTTTGATGGACTACCTGTGTGATGAATTCAAAAAAGAGCAGGGCATCGATCTGAAAAAAGACGTGCTGGCCTTGCAGCGCCTGAAAGACGCGGCCGAAAAAGCCAAGATTGAATTGTCATCGGCGCAACAAACCGAAGTGAATTTGCCGTACGTGACGGCAGACGCCTCCGGCCCGAAACATTTGTTGGTCAAAATCACCCGCGCCAAGTTTGAGTCGCTGGTTGATGAATTGATTGAGCGCACCATCGAGCCATGCCGTATTGCCATCAAGGACGCCGGCGTAAAAATCGAAGACATCTCCGACGTAATTTTGGTCGGTGGTCAGACCCGTATGCCAAAAGTGCAGGAAAAAGTGAAAGAGATTTTTGGTAAAGAGCCACGCAAGGACGTGAACCCGGATGAAGCCGTGGCTGTGGGCGCTGCGATTCAGGGCGGGGTATTAAAGGGCGACGTTAAAGACGTGTTATTGCTCGACGTCACGCCGTTGTCGCTGGGGATCGAAACCCTTGGTGGCGTTTCGACCAAACTCATCAAGAAAAATACCACCGTGCCGACCAAGGCAACGCAAGTGTTTTCAACGGCCGACGACAATCAATCGGCTGTGACCATTCACGTGCTGCAGGGGGAACGCGAGTTGGCAACGGGCAATAAATCGCTCGGCCAGTTCAACCTCGAGGGTATTCCAGCATCACGCCGTGGTCAGCCGCAAATCGAAGTCACGTTTGATATTGATGCCAACGGCATCATGCACGTGTCGGCCAAAGACAAGGCAACCGGCAAGGAAAACAAAATCACCATCAAGGCAAATTCCGGTCTGACCGAGGAAGAAATTCAGCGCATGGTGAAGGACGCCGAAGCCAACGCGGACGAAGACAAAAAAGTAATCGAGATGGTGACGGCGCGAAATGGGGGTGATCAATTGGTGCACGAAACCA
>JANPNU010000346.1:0-3860 GCA_031427615.1 Burkholderiales bacterium | reverse complement strand
GCCCGGTAACCGACGATGTCGTGATACTGGGGTTGCACTCAGTATTCGAACATCACGCGGTAATGGGTCCGCCGGCGCTTGCTGTGTATCTCTATGAGTTTCGCATTCCATTCCCGGTGGCGGTCGACTGTCCGGCCGAGTCCGGTTCACTACCGCAAACCATGCAGGCCTACGGCATGCAGGGCACGCCAACGACGCTGTTGATAGATCGGCAGGGCCGACTGCGGCGGCAGCATTTCGGCGTTGAGCCGGATGAAGAGGTGTTGCAGCGCGTTGAGCGGCTGATTGACGAGCGGTAACCGGTGGCGGTTGAATAAGTGCTATCAACCCACCACTCGACTAACCCCTCCCCTTCAACTTCGCCAATTTGTTGAACGCATCTGCCATTGCATTGCCACCCTGTGCTGGTGCTGATTTCAAACCCGCCATTTGACGTGCCGTTTGCGATGGTTTTGCCTGAAAACCAGCGCCACTATTAGAGTTTGCACTTTTATTTGCGGTATCGTTCAGCCGCATGGTCAGCGCCACGCGTTGGCGTTTGATGTCGATCTCCAGCACTTTGACTTTCACCACCTGCCCGGCCTTGACCACATCGTGGGCGTCTTTGACAAACTTTTCGGCGAGCGCCGAGATGTGGATCAGACCATCCTGATGCACACCGATATCAACAAACGCGCCAAACGCAGCGACGTTGGTGATGACGCCTTCGAGAATCATTCCCGGCTGCAAGTCACTCAACGATTCAACACCATCCTGAAACGTGGCGGTGGTAAATTCGGGGCGCGGGTCGCGGCCGGGTTTTTCGAGTTCTTTCAAAATATCCGTGACGGTCGGCAGGCCGAATTTGTCATCTACATATTTTTCAGCGCTGAGCGACTTTAATAATTTCGTTTCGCCCATCACGGTTTTGACGTCCTTCTGAATATCGGCCAAGATGCGCTCAACCAACGGGTATGCCTCCGGGTGTACGGATGAGCCATCCAGCGGGTTGCACCCATTTGGAATGCGCAAAAAGCCTGCCGCCTGTTCAAACGCCTTGTCGCCCAGGCGCGGCACTTTCTTCAAACTCTCGCGGGTGGCAAACGCGCCGTGGGTGTTGCGATGATTGACGATGTTCGCCGCCACTGACGAGCTTAATCCCGATACGCGCGCCAGCAATGCCGCCGAGGCGGTGTTGACATCCACTCCCACCGCGTTCACACAATCCTCCACCACGGCGTCAAGCGAACGCGCGAGCTGTGATTGATTGAGGTCGTGTTGATATTGCCCGACGCCGATGGATTTGGGGTCGATCTTCACCAGCTCGGCGAGCGGGTCTTGCAAGCGGCGCGCAATCGACACCGCACCACGCAGCGAAACATCCAGATCCGGCAATTCTTTTGAGGCGAATTCAGACGCGGAATACACCGAGGCACCGGCTTCGGATACCACGATCTTGGTGATTTTTTTGGCTGGCGCAACCTTTAACATATTCTTGATGAGGTCCGCCGCGAGTTTGTCGGTCTCGCGCGAGGCTGTGCCGTTGCCAATCGAAATCAAATCCACATTGTGTTTCATTGCCAGCGCACCCAGCACGGCAAGTGCGCCGTCCCAATCGCGGCGCGGCTCGTGCGGGTAAATGGTGGCGGTATCCACCAACTTGCCGGTGGCATCGACCACTGCCACTTTCACCCCGGTGCGAATGCCCGGGTCGAGGCCCATGGTGGCGCGCGGGCCGGCCGGGGCGGCGAGCAACAGGTCTTTCAGATTGCGGGCGAAGACATGGATCGCTTCGATCTCGGCGCGTTCACGCAACGCCGACATCAGTTCGGTTTCAAGGTGCATCGACAGTTTGATGCGCCAGGTCCAGCGCACCACTTCACACAGCCATTTGTCGGCGGCACGTGATTTGTTGGCGATTTTGTTCGCGCTTGCCACCATGTCTTCAACCGGGTTAAACGCCGCGTTCCACGCCGGCTTTTCTTCTTCGGAGTCGAGCCGCAACATCACCGTCAACACGCTTTCGTTGCGGCCACGGAAAAGTGCCAGCGCGCGGTGTGAGGGAATGGTTTTGATGGTTTCGCTGTACACAAAATAATCCGCAAACTTGGCACCCTTGTCGTCTTGGCCCTCAATGAGTTTGGATTCAACCACACCGTGGGCAAGCAAATAGTCCCGCACCCGTCCGACCAGCGTGGCGTTTTCCGAAAAACGTTCCATCAAAATTTGTTTGGCACCTTCGAGTGCGGCTTTGATATCCGCCACCACCGTATCTTTTTCGGCGGTCTTGGGTTCGCTGGACAAATACTTTTCCGCTTCGGCTTCGGGCACCAGCGTTGGGTCGGCCAACAACGCATCCGCGAGCGGTTCCAAGCCGGCTTCGCGCGCGATCATCGCCTTGGTGCGGCGTTTTTGTTTGTATGGCAGGTACAAATCTTCCAGCGTGGTTTTATCGGCCGCATTGCTGATGGCGGTTTTTAATTCGTCGGTCAGTTTTCCTTGCGATTCGACATTCTCAAGAATCGCCGCACGACGATCTTCCAGCTCGCGCAAATAACGCAGACGTTCTTCGAGCAACCGCAACTGAATATCGTCCAGCCCGCCGGTAATTTCTTTGCGATAACGCGCAATGAACGGCACGCTGGCACCATCATCGAGCAGTGTGATCGCGGCGGCGATCTGGTTTGGGTGGGCGGAAACTTCGAGGGAGAGGCGGGATTGAATCGACGGGAGCATGAAAGATTAAAAGTAGGTGGTGGATTGGAGTACTTAAGCATGTTTTCCCGGCCCCCGATTTAAGCATTCGAGGGCAGGCTGCGGCCGGGGCCTCATTTTGATTGCGAAGCCGCATCGACCAAAATTAATGAAATGGGCCCCGGACTAAATCCGGGGAGACAAAGATAAGAGCGCGGATTCTACGGCAAAGGCAAGGGCAGACAAAATTCATTCTAAATAGATATACTTTGAACGAGAGCGTTTTGTTACGCCGTCATTCCCGCGCAAGCGTCTAAACCTTATGCCCAGATCCGTACCGCCATTTTGGGCTACCACCAGCGGGTATGGCGATGTCAGTTAAAACGGCACAACGAGCGTAACAATAAGAGAACCCTATTTTCAGACGGATCGAGCGATACGGAGCGTCAAATGTCAAACTTAGCAATTGAAGAAGCCGCATTAAAGCTGTCCGAGCATGACCGCGCCATGCTCGCCCACCGTTTGCTACTGAGCCTTGAAACACAAAGCGAAGCCGAGGTTGCCCAACAATGGCGCAATATCGCAGTGTCGCGTGCGGCCGAAATAGACTCAGGTGCGGTTAATGTTGTTTCGGCGATGACAGTCAGCAAAGCCGCGCAATTATTGCTTCGGTGAACTATGTTTTTCACCCCGATGCCGCATCCGAGCATCTGGATAGTGTGGCGTTCTATGAAAGTCGTCTCGCGGACTTAGGCGCAGATTATTTGGCCGTATTTGAGTCGGCAATGACAATTGTCTGCCAATCTCCGCTCCAACATCCAATCGATTCACCGCCGGATATTCGTGTTTGTTTCATGAAGCGTTTTCCGTTCAGCATTTTGTTTCGAGAAACCGGCGGGTGTATCCAGATACTTGCCGTTGCCCATCAACGGCGAGCGCCAAAATACTGGTCAAATCGGCTGGTTGAATCAACCTAGCCTGCATATTTCACGGGGTTGCGTTCGATGAGGTGAAGCGGGGGTTTCGCGGCGCGCGCGCCGCGCCCGCTGAACCGGAAAGCCATGCAGGGCTTTCCGAGTCGATGGGCGTGTGATTTTTCGTTCGACTGACCACGGCATAGCTGGCCGTAGTGGGCAAATGAGTACGGCAAGAGAGCGGAAAAGCGCATGCTCAGCGGCCTGCTATCG
>JANPNU010000345.1:0-2757 GCA_031427615.1 Burkholderiales bacterium | reverse complement strand
TACCATCACACAGGCAAATAAAACTCGCCTCCTCGCCCGCCATGAATTCCTCGATGACAACCCGACCCTCGCCGTTGCCCAACATCATGTGTAATGCATCGTGTGCTTCATTGATCGTCATGGCCACCACCACACCCTTGCCTGCCGCCAATCCATCGGCCTTGATCACAATCGGCGCACCGTGTTGCGCCACGTACTCACAGGCCTCGTTAAGATTGGTAAAGGTCGCGTAGGCTGCCGTCGGAATGCCATGCCGCACCATAAACTGTTTGGCAAAATCTTTGGACGACTCAAGTTGCGCCGCCGCTTGCGACGGGCCAAATATTTTGAGCCCCGCCGCCTGAAATTGATCAACGATTCCTGCGGCGAGCGGTGCCTCTGGTCCGACCACGGTCAGATGGACAGCTTCTTGTTTGGCAAATGCGATCAACTCACCAATATCCGTGATGTTGACGTTGACCAAGCCATCTTCATGCGCCGTGCCGGCATTGCCGGGTGCCACATACACACGCGAGACATTTTTGTTTTGGGAAAGCCGCCACGCAAGTGCATGTTCGCGGCCGCCGGAACCGATGACGAGGAGTTTCATAAGTCGTTTTGTAAGTATTGGAATGGGTGCATTTGCTGCATTCTAAATTATGGTGCGGCGCTGATCGTCTGGTTGCCTAGGTATAAATATTTTTGAAATCCCGCAAACACCCGCCCGATTTCCTCCGGCTTGCCAAGGTCCGCTATCGCATCGGCAATCGAGTCGTGATATTTCAAGCGCAGTAATGGCGTCAGCTTGGCCTGATCCAACTCCTCAACGCCTACCGCGACGTATTGGGAAAGCACGAAATCCAAAAATACCCGCTGCCGCTCATTGAATTGGGTGCTGACCACCGCCATCGCCTTGGCCGCGCGTTCTTCACGGCTTAGCGGTTCAAGCGCGTAGGCCACGTTCGCCAGCACGTCGAAGAGATCGCTCTTCTCGGCCTCGATAATTTTTTGCATTTCGGCCAACTGCGCCGCGCCAAAGCCTTTTTCGGCTAGACCTTCGAGTAACTTTCGGCGCGTGTCGGGCGCACTCCAAATTGCGCGCAGCTCATCTTCATTCTTGAAAAAATCCGGCAACTTGCCAAACAGCGCCTCAAGAAACTGCTGCGCCGACAAAGGCGTGCCATCCGGGTGATAAAAACTCGTCACCGTCATATGTTGGATGTGGCGTGCTTTGCCGTCCGCCAGCTTGACCTTGAGGCGTTTCGGAATCACGAAAGGTACGCCGTCTTCCTCTTTGGTATTCATCGTCGGCGGCTCTTTCGGTTCGCGAGGTTTGTAAGGGTTGCTGTCCTCGTCAGCGCCAACCGGCTCGCCATCCCACTCTGCGTCGTTGAAATGATGGTGCGCTTTCACAAAATCATAAATCGTGAAGTAATCCTTGCCATCAAACAGCCGCGTGCCGCGCCCGATGATTTGTTTGAATTCGATCATTGAGTTGATCGGACGCAGCAGCACAATATTGCGGACGTTGCGCGCATCCACACCAGTGGAAAGTTTTTGCGAAGTTGTAAGAATCGTCGGGATCGATTTTTCGTTGTCCTGAAAATCCCGAAGGTGTTGTTCGCCAAGCAGCCCATCATTCGAGGTCACGCGGTGGCAGTAGTTTGGATCCGTGCTGGTTTTTGTTTGGTTGATCAAATCCCGCACCAGCAACGCATGTGCCTGATTAGCACAAAACACCAGCGTCTTTTCTTGCTGGTTAATTTGCGACATAAATATTTCAACGCGAGCCCTTTCGCGCTCTTTGATTTCGATGATCCGGTTGAAGTCGCCTTCCTCATACCGCTTGCCTTGCTCGACTTCGCCCTCGATCACAAAATCGTCCGACGTAAACACGTAGTCATCGAGTGAAGTTGAAATCTGCCTCACACGAAATGGCGTGAGAAAGCCATCATTGATGCCGTCTTTCAACGAATAAATAAATACCGGCTCACCAAAGTAAGCGTAGGTATCCACATTGTTGTGTTTGCCAACTGAGCGCTTCGGTGTTGCAGTGAGGCCCAGTTGAACGGCAGGCGAAAAATAATCCAGAATGCCGCGCCAATTGCTTTCATCGTTTGCACCACCGCGATGACATTCGTCGATGACAATGAAGTCGAAAAAATCAGGCGGATATTCGCCGAAGTACGGCGACGGTTTGCCATCGACCGGCGGCCCGGACATGAAGGTCTGGAAGATGGTGAAAAAGATGCTGCCGTTCTTCGGTACCTTGCCTTTTTTGCGGATGTCTTCTGGTTTGATGCGCACGAGCGCGTCGTCGGCAAATGCGGCGAACGAAGTGAAATCATTGTATGCCTGCGTTGCGAGGATGTTCCGGTCAGCCAGAAACAAGATGCGCGGGCGGCGTGTCGGCTCGCTACTCTTGTTCCACTCGATCAAATTCCACCGCGCTTGGAAAAGCTTCCAGACAATCTGAAAAGCAATGGATGTCTTGCCCGTGCCCGTAGCGAGAGTCAGGAGAATCCGCGTTTGCTTTGCGACGATCCGCTCCAGCACCCGGTTGACCGCAGTTTCCTGATAGAAGCGCAGCGTCCAACTACCGCTCTTGTCGGGATACGGCACCGCCGCAAAGCGATCGCGCCACGCGTTCGCGGTGGCAAACGTTCGTGCCCACAATTCGTCAGGTGAAGGAAACGCCGCAATCTCACGCTCTGCACCAGTCTGCATATCGATGGCATAGATGCCCTGCCCGTTTGCCGCATAGGTAAACCGCACCGA
>JANPNU010000344.1:0-1924 GCA_031427615.1 Burkholderiales bacterium | reverse complement strand
CGTTGTAGGTTTTGTTTTCGCTCAAATCGCCGCCGAATTTGATTTCGTGCTCCTTGAGAAACCAGGTCGCGCCGAAATACGAATCAAAGGAGTTGGTTTTGAGGACGTTGAAATGACGGCTGCGCTCGGTGCCGAAAATCAAACTGCGGGTGCCGGTTGCCACTGTCGCCGGTGTGCCAATGGGCATGGCACCGGTGAAATTCAGGGTCATTTGCGGCAGGCGTGAATTGTTGGCCGGCACGCTGTCGTAGTCGCGCTTGGACACTTTCAATTCCGTTGAAAAATTGGGCGTCCAATCGGCGAACCACTGCCCCACCAGGGTGTCCAGCGTCTTCATTTGCGTCCACCAATGCGAGCTCAGCGAGATCGCCCGAATACCCTGGTTGGCAAAGGTCGGCTCCTGCTGTTCCGTCTTGTTGTAACGGATATTGGCGCGGTGGCTGTCGTTGATATTCCAGTCGAGCTTGAGCAGGGAATCCTTGACCTTCAGGATGGTGCCCGGTGGCACTTCAGCGTCACCAATTGCGGCGCGATAAGTAGTGCTGGCAATGGATTGCGCACCGGCTATTGCCGTTGGGGTGATGCCGACCTGAATGCCCGCCACGCTGCCCAATGGGCCAACATCGGTTGCCAATCGGCTGCTTTGGAAATCCTCAAAGCTGGCAAAAAAGAACAGCTTGTCTTTGATGAGTGGTCCGCCCAGGGTGATGCCCTTGGTGGTCTCGTCAAATTTTGGCGCGGAGAAATAGGTGCTGTCGGCGCGGTTGAAGCGATCACCGGCAAGACGGTTGTCACGGGTCACGTAATAAACCGAGCCCTTGATGTCGTTGGTGCCGGATTTGGTGACGGCGTTGATGTTGGCGCCCGTGTAACCTTTTTGCGTGACGTCGTAGTTGGAAATATTGACTTGCACGGAGTCGATGGCATCAATGGAGATCGGCTGCTTGGCGGTGGGCAGGGTGTTGGCTTCCAGGCCGAACGTGTCGCTGATATTCACACCGTCAATGGTGACCGTGTTGAAGCGGGTGTTCTGGCCGCCGGCGGAAATTTCACCACGATCCTTGTCGGTTTGCGACAGACGTGGATCAGTGCGGGCGTAGTCCTGCAGGTTGCGGTTGATCGAGCCCAGCGCATCGATGGTGGCGCGGCTGACATTGGTACCCGCGCCCATGGCGCTTTTGCTGAACACATCAGAAATCGCACTCGCCGACACCTGGATGGTCTCGACCGCCTTGGACGCGCCCAGTCTGGCGTCGAGGGTGGCGGTCTCGGCCAACACCAGGAATACATTCTCGCGCCGCTCGGTCACGCCGTCCTTGGTGATGGTGATGGTGTAGGGTCCGCCAACACGCAAACCGCGCGCCGAATAACGGCCCTCGGCATCGGTCGAGGCATTGACCACTGAGCCGGACTCGACGTGGACAATGCGCACCGCCGCACCGGCCACCGATTTGCCGTCGGTGGCGGTGATGCGCCCTGAGATGGCCGATGTGGTGTTTTGTGCATAAGCCGGGATGCTGCCAACAGCGATGGCGACACAAACGGCAAGTTGGGACAGACGCATGCGGTGTTGATTATTCATGGCGGGTAACCTCGGGTAAGTCGGTTGGTGAACAATGGACAAAAATCAAGCAAAAATGCATTCAAATTAGACTGTCGGATTATGACGGATTCAGCAAGCTGATCCAATCACGGCAATTGCACGGTTAGCTGTCTGAATAATTTTGAAACTCAAACAGAACAATGTGTTGCAAATATTTTCTCATCATTCACATGAGCTAAGTTGACGAGGAATTCACTTCGGCTGTTGTAACCAAACAACAGTTGATGTCGGGTTGATGTTCGATCAGTTCCGGCGCTGTATCCGCAAGCCAATTGGCGGCGGGGTGTAAATCGATTTCGTTGCCTCCAGATAGCCCACCAG
>JANPNU010000343.1:0-2217 GCA_031427615.1 Burkholderiales bacterium | reverse complement strand
GTAAACAAAATAGCCTTTTGACTTCACGAACTCTATTAACTCGTTGAGTTTTCGCTCGGAACGATCTTCAGTATAAGTGAGGGTTTCAATACACATAACTGCCGGAGCGTGACGGTCAAAATCCAAACTTTGTAGGATCATTAAGTCAAGACCCTCTACGTCAAGCGACAGGAAATTGGGCGGCGTCGTAAAGTTTTCAGAAATTATGGAATTGATGTTTTGGATCGGTATTTTTTCAACTCTCTCAATACGCTCTTTCCCATAAGAAACGAATCGCTCCGCTTCTGCCCGAGAAAAGGTATTCAAAGTTGGCGTGGTCATCACAAAAAATTCACCCACCCCCCGTTCGGGAGCGACGCCAATATTTAATAGCCTGTCGCCAGGTCGTTCCCGCCGAAACGAGGACAGCAAGGTCGCATCCGGTTCGACACATACACCACGATGTCCCTTCAAGTAAAACAAGCAGGTATTGCTCAGGTAAGAAGGATGATGGGCGCCAATGTCCAAATAGCAGATTGTGCCAACCCCGAGAGAGGCAAAAACATATTGGATGATGATGTCCTCACCACACTGAGCATAGGAGACTTCATGCTGCCAATCGTGCCGCACTCGGTTAATTTGTCTTTTTAGAAAACGAACGAGATTCACGTCAGTGTTGAGAAGGTTTCCCGCGAAACATTAGCGGCGACCGATGGTAAGAGGCTTATCGGCAGACCCAAGCGCACTGCAACCGCTGCCAATAGTTGCTCCGCTTGCGCGCGGCGCGAAAAAGAGTGAACGCGCGCGGCGTTGGGGATTGCACTCGGTGGCTCCTGAAGAATGGAAGCCAGCGCATCCGCCACGTGTTCAGCCTCCACTACAACCTGTCCTGCGTTGCATTCGCCGATGATGCGCGCTGCCTCGGTATTCGCTCGACTACCTATACATAAAATCGCCCGCCCAGATGCCAGGTACTCAAACAACTTACCGGTGAGCACGCCGTCGGCACGATCATCCATCCAGTCTATAAATAGCAACAAGTCCGCAGCACCTTGGGCCGCCAAACTCTCGATGTAGGAAACGCTGCCGTGAAAAGTTACCTGGTTGCTCCCCAAGTTTTGGCGATGAGCTTGGGCCAACACCCATGCCTCCGTAGGGCCGTAGAAATCTACCCTAATTCGCGTAGCCAGCTTGGGGAACCGCCGCGCAAGTATGTTCAAACCAGCAAAAAATTTGGCGGGATCGCGTTTTTCCGGGTAACACGTGCCAGTGTAAACAATTCGCAATTCACCCGCACCCCGTGCTGGACGCGTCCCGCCGACGGTTTCACCTAAGTATCCGTTATAACAAACCAGCACTTTGCCGGGTGCAATACGCTCCAAATAGTCGGCCAAGCCGACCGATACAGTGCTTACTATGTCGGCTCGAGTGATTAGAGAAGACTGTAATCGATTGACAAACCAGGTCGTACACGCATAGCGATTCACCGCGAATTCATCGAACCACAAATCACGATAATCTGAAAGCCACTTCACATCTGCCCAACGGGCCAACGCCGCACCAACCATCGGGCACATGTCTGGGCCTGACGTACTCACAATCAAATCAAAATCGTTTTCCCTGAGAATTTTTTTTCCGGCGCGCACCATCGAGAAATAAGCAAGTGTAGTTTTTTCGGTGAACATCCCCAAGCCTAGCCGTAGTCTTCTGGTCAGGCGCCGCACTATGTCGTAGATCGTGCGATGGCCGAACCGGCCCCGATCGGTGGCTCGGGAGGTTGCCGACTTCATTGACCCCATCGGCTGTACCCATGGCAGGTAAGGCACTGCATGAACAGTGAACCCGCCCATATCTTGAGAGACATCGGTGAATTGATCGTGCGCATATTTGGCCGTGGTCAACACATGCACGTCATGGCCTTGGTCAGCCCAGGTGCGTGCCCAACTGTATGGGCGACGTGAGGCGCTTGAATTGAGTGGCGGGAAATCGTGGGCGACAATCAGGATGCGCAAGGCCATAGAGTCAGCGTTCAATGGGTGCCGAGCAACTGCGTCAGGTCGTCAACAATGACACGCGCGGCATAACCGTCACCATACAGTTCTACACCAATAGTAGGCTGCACGCGTCCGAGCGCCATTCGCAAAGCGGCCGCGACGACAGCGGCATCGGTTGGCAACACAAGAGTGTTCCATCCGGCGCAAAGCAACTCGACCCACTCAGTTTCGCCCCGTAGAGTTA
>JANPNU010000342.1:0-1569 GCA_031427615.1 Burkholderiales bacterium | reverse complement strand
GTCGAAGGTGAACGCCTCGGCGATTATTCAAATCAGCGCGTACAAGAGTTGTGCCGCGTTTATTAAAGCCATGCAGAAAGGTGGGTTCCCGGCACAGTACTGGAATGTCAGTTTTGTTGGTTCCAAGGCGTTGGCGACCGAACTGGGTGAAGAAGGCCGCGGTGTACAGATTTCGCAGGTTGTGCCGTTCCCCTGGGCGGCTGAAATTCCGATTGTTGCTGAATATCAGCAAGCTATCGGTGGTCCGGAAACGTATTCGTTTACCTCACTGGAGGGGTATATTGCTGCCAAGGTGCTGGTTGAAGGCATGCGCAAAGCGGGCAAAAATTTGAATCGCGAATCACTGATCACCGGCTTAACCGCGATTGGCGCCACGGATTTTGGCGGCTACAGAATTCGTTACACGCCGGACAATCACAATGGGTCATCGTTTGTGGATTTGACCATCCTGAGCAAGGACGGAAAGTTCAAACGTTGAGATGACATCGAGTTACGCGTCGTCGCCAACATTCGCCGGGCGAATTCACTCTATTCAGACCACTGACGACACCGAAATCGAATGGGTGGCGGCGGGTATGCGTCAGACCTTGATTGAAGTCGAAGGCGAAGCCGTTGGTGCAGCATTGTATTCAATGGACTGGCTTCGGCAGCGGGTACGCTGGCACCTCGATAAAAATCAATCCACCGCCGCGGTGCTGGTTGCCGAGGATGCGACTGGCCACATTATTGGTCACACCATTGTGCGCATCGAGTCCGAAAATGGCGGGGAAAAGTTCGGGTTGATTTCAACCACCTACGTTGCACCTGCGTCGCGTCGTCTTGGAGTAGCGGCGCAGTTACTCACGGATGGGGAAGCGTGGATGGTCGCGCAAAACTTACCGGAAGCGGCGACATGGACGTCTGCCGCCAACACTCCGTTGATCGATTTGTATCGTCGGTTTGGTTATGAGATTGTGGCACGGCATATTCACGACACCACACAGACACCGATGATCAAACTGGCCAAACGATTGCATAAGGCGGCGGTTTAAAACACACACTTGCCGCTAGTTTTTTGCGCCGAGTGCTGTTGCCAGTTGTGCCGATTTCGCATTGGCGGCGGCCGCACCGTCGTGATCCCGATCCATGCTCACCCAACCGTGCAAATGCTCCATGGCCACCGCGGCGAGGGCGGTGACGTATGCTTGGCTGTCATTGGCAACCGGCAGGTAATGAAATGTTTTGCCACCGGCGTGTAAGAACGTCTCTTTGGCTTCCATACCAATTTCTTCCAGCGTTTCCAAACAGTCACTGGCAAAGCCCGGACAAATCACATCGACCCGCGCCACCCCCTTGGCAGCCAGTTCTGCCAGAGTTTTATCGGTGTACGGTTGTAACCATTCGGCCTTGCCAAAACGCGATTGAAATGTGACCAGGTAGTGGTCATTTTGCAGGCCGAGTTTTTCGGCGATCAGGCGTGCGGATTTGTGTGATTCACAGTGGTACGGGTCACCTTTGTCGAGATGAAATTTTGGTACGCCGTGAAACGTCATCAGCAATTTGTCGGTGCGAAAATCCGGTCGGCCGATT
>JANPNU010000341.1:0-1528 GCA_031427615.1 Burkholderiales bacterium | reverse complement strand
TCATCGTCCTGCAGCACGACGGCACTCGACAACAGCTCGTCATACAGCGCTTGATAGTCCTTGGCTCCCCTGCTCGTCGGCGCATGATCAAAAATATCTTTTTCGGCAAACGGGCTTTCCGCGAGTGAAACGCTTTCCGCGATGCGGGTCTCACAAACGTCGTCGCCGAATTTTTCGCGGAACGTTCGATCAATTTCCCACGACATCTTGCGGCGTCCATCAAATCGGGTGATCACATATCGACGGGCAATGCGCTTTTTTAGAACCGGTCCCAACGCGTTTAAGGTTTTTTCAACCTGGATCGCGCCCTTAACGGCAAGATAATCAGCGGAGACCGGCACCAGCACCGTGTCAGCCGCAAATATCGCTGACAACGACAACACGCCCAACAATGGGCAGCAATCAATAATGACCGGGCGGGTGCCGTTTACCTGTTCGCGAACCAACGCGAACTTCAACTTATTCAGAATATTTGGGCCCTTGCCAAACTGGGTATCAACCTTTGCCAGCTCCAGATGCGCAGGCAACATCATCCAGCCACGACCAGTGTCACGAATAATTTCGGCCAGCGGTGTGTTGTCGCGGTAGTGTGCGTACAAGCTGTACTCTGCGCCACTAATGCGGATGCCAGACAACGCGGTCAGATGCCCTTGCGGGTCCAGATCGATTGCCAGGGGACGCGCGCCGGCACGCGCCAGTGCGGCGGTTAAATTTAACGCCGTGGTGGTTTTGCCAACACCACCTTTTTGATTAAAAACCGTGATTCGAGCCATGTGCAGGCCATCCAAATCGAGCGCAGGATTTATTTTTTAACACAAAATCAAGGTCTTGCCAAGTAAATCTAAAGAAAAACGCGCAATAAGTCACGTAACTAGTCGCGTAACTTTGGCCTTTTTTTAGCACCGTGTTGCCCAACCCGACCTGCCAACAATCGGCCCCGTTGCTTATCCCAGCGACGTGATTGTTTTGATCAGTTGCAATGTCGCCAATCCGTCAAATTTGACAGCCACAATATATCCAACTCGATTCAGATCATTTGGAAATGACAAAGACAATTCGCTTTGCGCAAACGATTTTTCCCGCCGCCAACGAATAAACTCACCGCCCCAACAGCGCCTGTGGAAACCGATGCGCCATTACATCAAGACGATCCGTAAATATGCCGTCCACGCCGAGATCAAACAATGCTGCGGCAAGATCGACTTTATTGACCGTATAGGCCATCACATGAATACCAGCGCTATGTAAATGCCGAACCATGCTGGCTTTCAGATCAGAATGTTCACTGCCCAGTGAACAACAATTTAATTCGTCAATCACGGCATCGTGCTCAGGAAGATATTTTTCCACCAACAATCCCATGGGTAACGTCTGTGCTGCTGATCTTGCGGCGCGAAGTGCGGCCACGCTAAATGACGTCAGAATGGGTTTAACCACATGCTCACGTGTCATTTCTTCGGTGAGTACGGCAACCAAATTGCCGGTTTCCACTTCGCGCCCGGAACACGGTTTGATTTCGATGTTGGCA
>JANPNU010000340.1:0-1827 GCA_031427615.1 Burkholderiales bacterium | reverse complement strand
CCTATATTTCCGCGATCCTGCCGGCCATTGCGGATGTCCAATTCGAAGACTATTACATCAACGCGGCGCAAACGGCGGTGATGGGCAAGGCCGAGCTGACTTTGGCAACCGGCGCGAAGCTCCGGGTGGCGGACCTGTTCGAAGTGGATGAAGCCGGGCAGATCACGGCCCAGGAAAACCATTTTGATCCGCGGCCGGCATTGCAATAGCGCGCGGCGCGGGGAAAACGGAACCTGCTGCTACACTGAGAGCATCTACTCTTGTAGCAAGTTATGTCCATTCGATCCTACTTCCGGCTCGCGCTCCACACGCAAATGCTGCCGCTTCTTGAAAGCGGCGAAGAGACCCTGGTTGGCGGCCAGGCGGTGATGGAAGGCGTCATGATGAGGACTCCTCACAATTACTGCACCGCCGTGCGCAGGGCTTCCGGGGAAATCGTGACTGAGGAAAGCCATCTGCCGCGGGTTTCGGAGACGTATCCGATTTTCAAGTACCCGATTCTGCGGGGCGTCGGCACGCTGGGGCAGGCGATGTGGCTGGGCGTGAAAGCCTTGAAGTTTTCGGCCAATGTGGCGATGGCCGATGAGAACAGTAAAGAAGGCAAGCCGGAGGGGTCGGAAATCCCGGCGTGGGTGATGACGGCGAATCTGGTCTTTAGCCAGCTGTTTTTCATTGTTCTTTATAAATTCGTTCCGCTGTGGTTGACGACGCAACTGCAAAACGTTTATCCGGTGATTGAGAATCGGATTCTGTTCAATTTGGTTGACGGCGTTATTCGCATCGCGATATTCATTACGTTTCTGTTCGGGCTGTCGCGGTACAAGGATATTCATCGCGTCTTTGAATACCACGGCGCGGAGCACAAAGTAGTCTTCAATTTTGAATCGGGCAAGCCGGTGACGACGGCGAATGCGCAGAGCTTTGTGACCTTCCATCCGCGCTGCGGCACCAGTTTCCTGTTGGTGGTGATGGTGATTTCGATGGTGCTGTACACGCTGCTGCCGGTGGATGGATTCGCGCAGAAATTCGCGGCGCGCATAGTGCTGCTGCCGCTGATTGCGGGGCTGAGTTACGAACTGATTCGATTTGCGGCGCGGCAACGCGGCTCGCTGCTGGCGCTGATGACCGCGCCCGGCCTTTGGCTCCAGAAGATCACCACGCAGCCTCCGAACGATGAGCAGGTGGAGGTCGCCATTCACGCATTGAACTCGTCGATGGCACTGGAAAAGAAGCAGGGCGGCGAACTCGTAATCGCTTAGCAGTCCCCAACCGTTGGCTTGTTTCCTGTTAGCGGGAAAGGGTATCTCCATGCAATATTCCGACAAACTCGACCATCTCGAAAAACGCTTTGAAGAACGGACGGATCAGATGGCGGATCCGTCGGTGATTGCCAACAACGAGGTCTATCGAAAGACGGCCAAGGCGCAGCGCGATATGGAAGGGATCGTTGACAAATATCGCGAGTTTAAAGCGGCGTCGGAGAACATGCGGCAGGCGCAGGGGATGTTGCAGGAGGCCGATCCTGAAATACGCGCGATGGCCGAGGAGGAGATCAACTCGCTGACGCCGCGGATGGTGACGTTGGAAGAGGAATTGAAATTCCTACTGCTTCCGAAGGATCCGAATGATGAACGAAACGTGGTGATGGAAATTCGCGCCGGCACCGGCGGCGACGAGGCCACGCTGTTCGCCAACGAAATTTTCCGGATGTACACGCGCTACGCGGAAACGCTGCGGTGGAAGGTGGAAGTCACCGATGTCAGCCACAGCGATGTGGGAGGCGTGAAGGAAGTGATCGCGCTGATCACCGGCGATCGCGTCTTTAGC
>JANPNU010000339.1:0-2376 GCA_031427615.1 Burkholderiales bacterium | reverse complement strand
ATCCTGTACATCCTTCTTGGTGCCGAGGCGGTCACCGGGGCCGGGGTGGCCGGGGATCAGGCGCTCCCAATCCAGGGCCAGCACTTTCTTGATGAAGACCTCTGCCTGCAGCGGATGAAAGTCAATCATGCCGCGGCCGGGCACGGCGCCGACCGGCAGGGTGTCAACGATGAACAGCAGTTTTTCCTTGGGCAGGCGCATTACCAGCGTGCTGTCGGAGTGGTTGAGGCCGTGGTAGCTCAACTCCAGCGTGGTGCCGCCGAGCTTGATGACGCGGCCCTTGTCGCTGACCACTTCATCCGGTATCACCGTGTGCGGGTCTTTGAGTTCGGCCAAGTGCGCCTTGGCGAGACGGTGGGCGACAAATTTCGCGCCCGCATCCTTGAACACCTGGCCGCCGGCGATGTGGTCAAAGTGGTGGTGGCTGTAGATCACGTACTTGACCGGCTTGTCGGTCACCTTGCGGATTTCGTCGAGATAGGTCTGCCCGCCGGTGGGGCGGCCATAGGCCACCGGGTCGGTGGCGATGACGCCGGCCGGCGTGACGACGAACATGGACTGATGGTTGCCGTTGCGGAAAATGTAGACGTTATCGGTGCCGTCTACCTTGGTGGTGGCGATTTGCGGGCGCGCTGGTGCGGTTGCGGGTGCCTGCGCCTGTGCAGGGCCGGTCAACAAGAGCGCGCACAGGGTTGCGCCGAGGGCGGGTACGAGGGAACGGATCATGGCTTGCCTCCTGGGTTACAAGATGGGGTTGCGGCGACGGGGTTGCGGCGACGGGATTGCGGCGACGGGATTGCGGCGGGAGATCGATGCCGCAAGGTGCTGCGCAAACGATGCGCCGCACCAATTGCCTTAACGCGCCGCCGCGGCGCTTATTCCCGCTGCTTTGTCCTGCCGCTTAATTCTGCCGCTTTTTCCGGGACATGGCTCACGCAGCGAACGCCACCGCCACCCGGCCGATCCCGCCAAAATCCATCTCCACCGAATCGCCCGGCTGGACCGCAAAGGGCTTGAAGCAGGTGCCGGTGGTGACGAGCTGGCCTTGTTTGAGCGTGACGCCGACGCCGGACAACTCGTTGGCGATCCAGGTGAGCGCCAGCAGCGGGTCGCCCAGCACATTGATGCCGCTGCCCTCGTAGCGCGCGCCGCCCTTGATCTGCGCCGTGACGGCGTGCTGCACCAGATCGAGGCCGCGCCAGCTATCGGGGGCGGCACTGCCGACGACCAGCCAGTCGGTGCAGGCGTTGTCGTCAATCAATTGCGCTGCGCCGGCTGCTTCAAACGGCTGGAAACGCGAGTCCGGCACTTCAATCGCCGGGTGCAGGGTGGCGATGGCACCGAGTACCTCGGCGCGCGTGTAGGGCGCGGCGCGCGGCGGCAGATCACGCGCCATGCGAAACGCGAACTCGCCCTCGACCACGCGCATCTGGTTGCCGGTGAGGTCAACCGTGCCGCCGCTGGGCAGCACGCGCTCGGCCAGGATGCGCCCGGCCAGCGGGCCATCGACGGCGATGTGCTGCTGCCCGGCCAGGCTGGTGGCGGCGATTTTCCAGCCGTAGAGCGGAGCCGCGCTGCACTGCTCGTAACAGGCCTGAATCGCATAACCTTCGGCGCGCGTATGCGGGCGGATGGCGGGCGCGAGGGTGGCGATGTGCTGGCGGGTTTGCCAAAGCAGCCAAATATGGCGGGCGGTGAGTTCTGCAGTTTGGCTGGACATGGGGAGGCTCTACTAACAGAAGGAGGAAGCCGGGTCTGGCCTTGTGTCTACGGTTTGCCTGCCAGCCAATTTCGCAACTGCGGGCCGGAGGTTTTTTCGACGTAACAGTGGGTCGCCCAGCCAATGAGCACAACGATTACGATTGTGAGTGCGAGTGCCACTGGTGTGGATTTGACCATGACGCGGAGCCGCTCGTAGAGCATGAAGCCGAATATCTGATGGACAACATAGACAGGATAGGTCAATACACCGGCCATTTCGGTTATGCGTGACGCGGTCATTCGCCAGCAATCAAACGCGATTGCAATAAAAATGGCAAAGATTGCGCTGATGGCTCCTGCGACGATCCACGGATTGACCGCCGCCCCAATCTGCGTATGCGAATCGGCAACCGCAGCTGCAGCGCGCACCGCATAAAACACCGCAAGCACCCAGCTTACGAACAGCAATGCTCCATGCCGCCGAGAGTACCCGCGGGTGCGAATCAAATAACAGGTGCCGCCGGCAACAAAAAGTGGTGCCCACTTGGCATTGAGCCAGAACTCGACCGGCCAGGCTGGCCGCAGCGCATTGAGCGCGCTAACGGCAAGCCACGCGCACAGCAGCCACTCCAGCCGGTGCATCTGCTTGATCCGCATTGCTATCCAGTCGTAGAT
>JANPNU010000338.1:0-2463 GCA_031427615.1 Burkholderiales bacterium | reverse complement strand
CATTTGGTGTTTGCAACGTTGCATACAAACTCGGCACCGGAAGCCATTATCCGCCTGCTTGATATGGGGATGGACCCCTTTAACTTTGCCGATGCATTGATCGGTATTCTCGCCCAGCGTCTGGCGAAACGATTATGCAAATGCAAGGCACCCTACATGCCGGACCAGGAGGAAATGAAGCAATTTATGCACGAATACACGTCCGACCTTCGGCAGACCGCTCCATGGATCAAGGATTCGCAGGGCGAGGCCAAGAAACTCTATGAGTACTGGCTTATAGAATATGGCAAGGACGGAAAATTAACCTTCTTTAAACCGGTTGGCTGCGATACCTGCGGCGGCACCGGTTACAAGGGGCGTGTCGGCCTGCACGAATTGATGGTTGCGTCTGACTCGGTAAAAAAGCTTGTGCAGGAAAAGGCGCGTGTTGCCGAGATTTTTGTCAAGAGTGTGGAAGAGGGTATGTCGACGTTAAAAATGGATGGCATGGAAAAAGTCATGATGGGTCTTACCGACATGAAGCAGGTCCGATCAGTGTGTGTTAAGTAAGAGTGATTAATTCAAATTAACCGAATTAGCAGACCATCAAAATTACCCATGACTGCTCATGCTGAGGCGAAAAATATCACCCGAAACGATGCTGGTGACGGGGCGAGCGATAAGCTTTTTACGTCGCTTGAATATTTAAATCGGATTGGTGTTGCACTCAGTCAAGAGCGAAATCTCGAGAAATTGTTGGAAACCATTCTGGCGGCGGCAAAAAATATCACCAATGCAGACGCTGGCACCCTGTATCGTTTGGTTGACGACCAACTAAAATTTGAAATTGTCCTCAACGACAGTTTAAAAATTGCCATGGGAGGCACGACGACCACGCCAGTGCCGTTTTACCCCATTCCACTGCATTCCGCCGACGGCAAGCCAAACAATGGCATGGTTGCCACCTACGCCGCGCTGCATGATGAAACAGTCAATATTGCCGACGCCTACACCGCAGAAGGATTTGATTTCACCGGAACGCGTGCCTTCGATCATAAAACCGGTTACCGATCCACCTCATTTTTGACGATTCCGATGAAGAATCATGAGGGTGAAATCATCGGCGTGCTGCAGCTTCTGAACGCGCTGGATGCAAGCGGCAATGTCACCACATTTACGGTGGAAGACCAACGGCTTGCCGAGTCACTCGCCTCTCAAGCGGCCATCGCGGTTACCAACCGCATGTTGATCACCCAGCTCGAAATGTTGTTTGAGTCGTTGATAGAGTTGATTAATACGGCGATTGACGATAAATCGCCGTACACGGGCGGGCATTGTAAGCGGGTCCCAACCTTGACGATGATGCTTGCCGAAGCCGCATCCAAAGTGACGGACGGTCCGCTTGCCGATTTTTTCATGACTGACAAAGATCGGTATGAATTAAAAATTGCCGGTTTGTTGCATGATTGCGGCAAGATCACGACACCGGTTCACGTTGTTGATAAAGCAACCAAACTCGAAACAATTTTTGATCGCGTCCATTTCGTGACGCAGCGATTTGAAATATTAAAACGCGATGCTGAAATAAAAATGCTCCGCGCCAAAATTTCGGCAATGGATTCAGGAGATGACGCATCAACTGTGCGGGCCAAGCAAGACTACAGCGCACGCATTAAACAGCTTGATGAGGATCGAGAGTTTGTGCGCCGCGTGAACGTCGGCGGCGAACGGATGAGTGCGGATGACCAGGCGCGTGTGAATAGGATTGCTGCCTATACATTTAAGGATGAAACGGGGCACAAAGCGCCGTTTTTAACCGATGAAGAGCGCGGTAGTCTCAATATTCCATATGGCACACTTTCTCAGCCGGAGCGGGAAATAATCAATCACCATATCGTCGCGACAATCAAAATGCTCGAAGCACTCCCTTGGCCAAAACACTTGAAGCGAGTCCCTGAATACGCTGGCGGTCACCACGAACGTATGGATGGGAAAGGTTATCCGCGCGGTTTGACCCGTGAACAAATGACTGTGCAGGCCAGGGTGATGGGCATCGCCGATATTTTCGAGGCACTGACCGCCAAAGATCGGCCCTACAAACCAGGCAAAACTCTTTCCGAGTCTCTGCACATCCTTGGTAAGTTCAAGTTAAACGGGCATATCGACCCGGATCTTTTTGATGTCTTTGTCCGGGAAAAGGTATATCTGAAATACGCGGAGCAATTTCTGGATCAGGCACAAATCGATGTGGTTGATGATGCAATGATTCCAGGTTATCCACGGTAACCATTACTGAATGGTTATTTGGTAATCAAGCCACCTTTTCATCCGGTCAATTTTAAATTTTACGATCCTGCGGTTTTTCATGCGCCGGTGGAAAATGTCCGTGGGTGTTGATCGGTTGCGCGGCAAACCTCGCCCTTCAGGGCGGGGTCAAGAGCGCGGACGGCTTCGCCGTCCTTCAGTCAACCTCATCGTTAGACT
>JANPNU010000337.1:0-5321 GCA_031427615.1 Burkholderiales bacterium | reverse complement strand
GTTACCTTTCATTTCTAAAATATCTTAGATTTCTAGGTAGTCTCTTCGAGCTATGTCGGTGGGCGAACGCGCTCGCAGAAAAAGGCGAGTACGATGAATCGCGGCAGATGTGGGAGCGAGCCGATCAAATCTGGCTGAAGTCAGGCGTGGCATTGAATCGAACTGATCAATTTGTGGGCTATGAATATTACTTGAAAGGTGAATACGCGAAAGCAGACGCTGTCCTTCGTCGCTCTCACACAACGACGCCAATGCGCGAGGAGAGACACTTTCTGTTTTTCGCGCGCACGCAAGCGGGGCTGAAGCGCTACGACGAAGCGATAAAGATCTACGACGACGGGCTCGCGCGCTTGCCGAAGAATTGCCTGCTGTGGGAGGGCTTTGGAAGCATGTATGCGGCGAAGGGCGACGTTGCGACCGCATTGGCAACTTTCGACAAAGGCATCAATGCTATTCCCAAGTGCGGGCTGAACTACAACGCAGCCGCTCGCGTACTCATCAAGCAAAACCGCGTGCTTGAGGCCAAACAAAAACTCGATACGCTGATCAAGATCGCGCCGAATTCGGACGGGGCGGTGATCGCGAAAGAGATTTTGGCGACAATCGCGAAGTGATGCGTGGTCAAGTCTCGACGCAGTCAAGGGTGGGCAAAGCGGCCTTTAGCCCCGGCAGGAAGTAAGCCGGGGGTGCCCACCATCACCATCACCGATTTTTGCTGCCT
Source organism: Burkholderiales bacterium (assembly GCA_031427615.1). Classification (GTDB taxonomy): domain Bacteria; phylum Pseudomonadota; class Gammaproteobacteria; order Burkholderiales; family Usitatibacteraceae; genus UKL13-2. The sequence continues at coordinate 4,600 of JANPNU010000337.1, read as the reverse complement.
AGAACAAACAGTGCTGCGCCAAGCACCACGGCGCTAATGCCGGCCCACAGCGGGACGTTGACGGTCTGACGCTCTTTGACCGTCAATTCAATTGGGCCCAATTTCACCGCGGTGGTGTCTTTGGTATAGCTAAATCCGCCGTAGGCGATACCCAACACACCGGCGATGATCAATGCCAACCCACCCATTTTGAGACTGTTCATCGTGCCGACCTTTCGGGCAAGGATCGTTGTCTGCCAACGGAGGGCGGCAGATAGATTGAAAGAAGTTTAGCACGCACTGCACATGTCGTTCTGTGCGATGCCATACAAATCGGTCGCGGGGCAAGGGTGGCAGGATGCGTTATTGATGGTCTGTTGCGTCCTATCTCGTCCTTGAAATCTCCGATCTGGGCTTGACTGTAAAATACGGAAACTAATCAGCCAGACAAAATGATCAAACAGCGCACCGTCAAAAACAAAGTCCGCGCCACCGGCGTGGGTGTACATCTCGGCCATCGGGTTGAGATGACCATCCGTCCCGCGCCGCCGGATACCGGCATTGTTTTCTGTCGTACCGACATGCCCGGTGCGCCGACCGTGCGAGCGCACGCGCTGAATGTGAACGACACCCGCATGTCGACGCGTATTGAAGACAAAAAAACCGGGGCGAACGTCACCACGGTTGAACACCTGATGTCCGCGTTTGCCGGCTTGGGCATTGATAACGCCTTTGTTGATTTGAATGCGGTCGAAGTGCCGATCATGGATGGCAGTGCCGCGCCGTTTGTATTCTTGATGCAGTCGGCGGGCATTGAAGAGCAGGCCAAAGCCAAAAAATATATTCGGGTGTTAAAGACGCTGGAGTTAAAAGACAAAGACCGGATGGTGCGGCTCGAGCCGTTTAACGGTTTCAAATTAAAATTTTCCATCGACTTTGATCACCCGGTATTTCACGGTCGGCAAAATGTGGTCGAGGTTGATTTTGCCGACATCCCGTTTATCAAGGAAGTAGCGCGCGCGCGGACCTTTGGTTTCACCCATGAAGTTGAGGCCATGCGGCAAGCGGGCCTGGGCCGTGGTGGCTCGCTCGACAACGTCATTGTGATCGATGACTTTCATGTGCTGAATCCGGACGGTTTGCGTTCCGAGGACGAATTTGTCAAACACAAGGCGCTGGATGCGGTGGGTGATCTTTATATGCTCGGCCATCCATTGATTGGTGCGTTTACTGGTGTCAAGTCTGGCCATGCGATGAACAACCAATTGGTGCGGGTGTTGCTGGCGGATCGATCGACGTACGAAATGGTGACATTTGATAAACGCGATGAATTGCCGGGTGCGTTTGGCGTGATGGCGTTATCTGCGGTCTAACTGAGGGAAAACAGCGATGCTGATTGGCTTGCGATTATTGTTATTGGTGGCGGTCATGGCCGCGTCGATTTGTTTCTTGGGTTATCTGTTCACCAAGAATCCGCGCTTTTTGTATTACACAAAAATGATCATCAAGGTCACGCTGAGCTTTGCGGCGTTGATTGCGGTGATATATTTGGTTGAGCGCCTGTTGTTTATTTAGTTTTTTTGTCGGCGTTGGCTAGTGCCCGCTTACTCGTGGCGGCTCGTTTGGCCTGAATCTTTTCAAGTGCGGTTTTGAGGGGTGAATCCGCTAATTTGCCTGTCAAATCATCAAGTTGGGCCGCGCTCATGGTGGTCTTGGCCGATGCCAGCCGGATGGACGTTGGGGTGGGCGCCCGCCAGGTCGATATTTCCGGTTGCACCACGATACGAATTCCGGTAACCTCTTGTTCCTGCTTTGTTTTTTTCCCAAGAACCGTTCGGAAATTTTCAAGTAGTCGTGGCGAAAAGGCCTTCAAATTGGTTGCAATGGCACCATTGGCCGCCGCGATAATCACCGTTGACCCCTCCATCGCAGCAACCCGGCAAAGTTTTTCCCAACCGGGCGGGAGGATGTCCGCAAACGAATGTTGAAGGCGAGTCAGTCGCCGATGTTGCGCCAGCAGTGGTGCCATCGCGTCGTCTTCGCTGAATAAGGTGCTGATTGGTTTGAAGCGGGTCTTCAACGGGTCGGTATCCAGTAAAGGGGTTGAATGAATATTATTTTAGTTTCGGACAGTTTGGCCAAAAGCCGGATTGTCACGATTTCCCAGTCGCAGATCATTATGGCGGCTTTGGGCTTTGTCAGCGCCGGATTTATGTTCGCGCTTGGCACCTATTGGGTGACGATGAAATACGCGGTGGATATTCAAAACCCGTTCATCCAGAGTTTAATCTCGACCCTGACCCAACAAAATACCCAGCAAGCCGAACGCGATATGCGCGAGCAGCTCAACTCGCTGGCGATTAAGCTTGGTGAGTTGCAGGCGCGTATGATGCGACTCGATGCCTTTGGCGAGCGACTCGCCAAGGTGGCGGGTGTGAAGGGTGAGTTTAATTTTTCTGTGACACCGGGTGTGGGTGGCCCCGCCCCCACTTCAAGCATGACCGGTGATGTTTCCTACAAGGATTTCACCATCAAGTTATCGGAGGTCTCACGGGTACTGGATGATCGCGCCGATAAATTGGGTGTGCTCGATTCGGTGTTGATGGAAGGCCGCCTCGCAGCCAAAGCCATTCCAACCGTTCTGCCGGTTGCCTCCGGATATTATTCCTCCAACTTCGGTTTTCGCCACGATCCGTTTACTGGTCGTAACACCTTCCATGCCGGCGTTGATTTTATTGCCGCACCGGGCTCGCCAATTTTGGCCGCCGCGGGTGGGGTGGTTGCCGCGTCTGAGTGGCATTCAGAATACGGCAATATGGTTGATATCGACCACGATAATGGTTTAACCACGCGTTATGCCCACCTCGCTAAAAAAGTGGTGAAGGCGGGTGACGTGGTCCTAAAGGGCCAGCGGCTTGGTGACCTTGGCCAAACCGGTCGTGCCACCGGACCTCATCTACATTTTGAAGTACGCGAAAATTCCGTTCCGCTGAATCCGAACCGGTTCCTTAAATTCGCCCGCTCGCCAGAGCCTGCCCAGGCCGTCAAGACCGCCAGCGCCCCGTAGTTCCCTGCTGATTCGCCGACTCGTTTGTCCACTCCAGGGCAACGACGCGCGATGACTTGCCTTGCCCGTGTGGTTTGAGTTTGTCTGACATCGACCAAAAGTTGACTTCCAATTCGAATCATGCACAGCGGGTCAATTCTCAACCTGGCGTCACTGATATTCCACCATTCCACTGCGTTAAACCAGAACACAATTGAAAGCACCAAATGATTGATTCATTTCTCAAAGCAATTTTCGGCAGTCGTAACGAACGGTTGCTCAAACAATATCGTAAACGTGTCGTCGCCATCAACGCGTTGGAACCAACCATGGTTGCGCTATCGGACGAACAATTAAAAGCCAAAACACAGGAATTCAAAGACCGTTTTCAAAAGGGCGAAACGCTGGATGCGTTATTGTCGGAAGCTTTTGCAGTGGTGCGTGAGGCCGGCAAACGATCATTGGGTATGCGCCATTTTGATGTGCAACTGGTTGGTGGCATGGTGCTGCACGACGGAAAAATCGCCGAGATGCGTACCGGTGAGGGCAAAACCCTGATGGCGACGTTGCCGTGTTACCTGAACGCCATTGCCGGCAACGGCGTGCATGTGGTTACCGTGAACGATTACCTCGCCAAACGCGACAGCGAATGGATGGGACGGCTGCATAACTATTTGGGCCTGTCTGTTGGCTGCAATCTTTCGCAAATGGACGAGACTGAAAAGCGGGTCTCGTTTCAAGCGGACATCACCTACGGCACCAATAACGAATTTGGTTTTGATTACCTGCGTGACAACATGAAGACCGCCAAAGTAGAGCGGGTGATGCGCGGCCTGAATTTTGCGATTGTCGACGAAGTTGACTCCATTCTGATTGACGAGGCACGCACACCGCTGATCATTTCCGGTCAGGCCGAAGATTCCACCGCGATGTACAAAAAAATAAACCTGCTGGTGCCGCATTTGACCAAACAGGAAACAGAAGAAGGCGCGGGTGATTATTGGTGTGATCTGAAGCAGCATCAGGTAACACTTTCCGAACAGGGCCATGAGCGCGCCGAGGAGTTGATGGCGGAAAACGGCCTGTTACAAGAAGGCGCCTCACTTTATGATCCGGCCAACATCATGTTGATGCACCACTTGTATGCGGCGGTGCGCGCCCACGCCCTGTATCACAAGGATCAACATTACGTGGTGCAAAACAATGAGGTTGTCATCGTTGATGAATTCACGGGTCGCATGATGGCGGGGCGTCGCTGGTCGGAAGGCTTGCATCAGGCGGTCGAGGCCAAAGAGGGTGTCAAGATTCAGAATGAATCACAAACGCTGGCGTCAATCACGTTCCAGAATTATTTCCGCATGTATAAAAAACTTGCGGGGATGACCGGAACCGCCGCGACTGAAGCTGTTGAGTTTGAGAAAATTTACAAACTTGGTGTCGTGGTGATGCCTCCCAACAGGCCGTGTGTTCGGGAAGATCACGCGGATTGTATTTACCGTACAGGCCAGGAGAAGTTCGAGGCGGTGGTGAAGGATATTGTTGAGGAGCATAAAAAGGGAAGACCCGTGCTGGTGG
>JANPNU010000336.1:0-12089 GCA_031427615.1 Burkholderiales bacterium | reverse complement strand
GCCGAGCAGTTGAACACTTCGCTCGACCACAGGATGCGGCCCATTTCCTCGGCGCAGATGGCACTGATTTTCTGCCGTTTATACTGTGCGGCTGGTCATTGGCTCGGGGAAATTATGAAAATGCGTATTAATTGGCTTGGTAATGTAGCGTTTGAAGCAACAACTGAAACTGGACATTCGATCATAATGGACGGATCCCCAGACGTTGGGGGCGAAAATCGTGGCGCGCGGCCGCTTGAAACAGTATTAGCGGGAACCGGCGCCTGCAGCGCGATCGATGTGTTGCTCATTTTAAAAAAGTCTCGCCAGCAGGTTCACGACTGCTACGTCGAGATAAATGCCGACAGGGCAACGACAGATCCGAAAGTGTTTACTCGCATTCACTTCCATTTTGTTGTAACAGGCAAGGCATTGGATCCAGCCAAGGTCGGTCGGGCTATACAACTCTCCGCGGACGTTTACTGTTCCGCTTCAGCAATGCTGGCCAAAACCGCGACGATTACCCATGACTATGAAATAGTCGAGGCCGCGTAATCCATGGCAAGACTGAAAGCGATGGTCAATTGGGCACCGTCGTGGCATGTGACCACAATTCACGCTAAACCCAATAAGTCGATCCAGTCATAACTTTTGACGATATTCGCATGGCCAGCTTGATTGGGAAAGGCAATGGCACACCGCCATGCGCCTTGCCACTGTTGCCATGGACGATTTCGTCGTTGCGCATTTGTTCAACGATTGCGCGGCTCCTGATGTCATCCACGGGCAATTTGTCCAAATGCGAATCAAGATGCGCCTCTACCTGATGTTCTGTTTCCACTAAAAACCCCATGCTCCACTTATCGCCTGCCAGTCCGGACAAAACGCCCAATCCCCACGCGCCCGCATAGAAAATAGGACTTAATACGCTGGTTTGCCCGCCGAGCTCATCAATTCTTTTAGCGCACCACGCAAGATGATCGCGCTCTTCATTTGCGGCAGCTTCAAGGACCTGCCTCACTTTATGATGCCGGGCGACCAACAGCTGCCCTTGGTACAGCCCTTGCGCGCAAACTTCTCCAACATGGTTTACCCGCATCAAGCGCACACTCTTGGTCGCATCAGCCGGCGCCAACAACCCTGCTATATCCGCGTCTGCTAACGGGACGGGCACGGCGCGTTCGGCCGGTGTCACCGAAAAAACCGTTCTTAACGCCGAATCGATTTGGCCAATCAAGGTATCAACAATACGCATCTTCCAATCCTAAAAATAAAGCGGGCACCCGAAGGTGCCCGCTTATTAAAACATGCATCTACTTCTCGTCAAATTTAGAACGTGTGACGGACGCCAACAGCGAAACCACGTGGATCCTGATCCGCAGCGATAGCCAAGGTATTGGGAGCATAGTTACCAAAGTTGCCCAAGCCAAAACTATTATTTTTGGTCTGGTTGTAAACCGCGATCAACGAAGTGCGACGCGAGAAGTTGTAGAAATAACCAACTGAATTCACTTTGGAATCTGGCTCAGCAAATGCTGCTGCAGATGTTGCACGGGTTGCGCCGTTCTTCGAACGCTGCATCTGGAATACAAACTGATTTTTGCCAGCCGTGTACATCAAGTTAAACATTTGTGCTTTTTGATCCGAAGTCACGGTGGCACCGCCGCCGTTTTTCTTGAAACGCTGGATAACGGCCGCCGCGCGCATTGGACCAAATGTCACCGATCCACCAAACGTCTGACCACGCTCACTTGCACCTGCAACGTTGCCTACAGCCCCGGTGTAGTTCTTGAAAATATCCTTATGCTTTTCGTATGCATAGGCCAACGAAATTGGGCCCTTGTCATAAGTTGCATTCATTGAGGTAACAACCGGGCTCACAGTTGTGGTCCTGCCTTCGTTGGCGGTGTAGCTCACGCGGGCCTGAACGCCTGACCAATTCGGGGACCACCACTGCGCCACGTTTTGGTCGCGACGATTGAAGTTACCGCGGTCACCCATCACAGCTGTGAAACCGGCAAGGGTGGTATCGCCAAACGGATCGTACTTTGCCGAAGCAAGCTTGAATGGGGTATCCCAACGACCCAACAACACCGAGCCAAAACCACCTTGCAAGCCAACACCACTGTTGCGGTTACCAAAGGTTGTGTCATTCTGGTCTGGGCGGAACTCGGTTTCGAGTTGGAAGAAAGCCTTTAAGCCACCACCCAAATCTTCCGTGCCACGTACACCAAGCAACGACGCGCCTGCGTTGTTCACGCGGTTACGGCTGGGGATAGGAGCGGCCGTGCCGCCGTCAGCTTTTACGCTCTCAAACATGACATAGACGCGACCATAAAGTGTCACTGGATTGGCGGTTTGCGCCATTGCAGCAGGAGCCACGGTAGCGGCAGCAACGGCAAGTGCGATCAATTTTTTGTTCATCAAAAATCTCCTTTGGATTAACGGTGAGGCTATTGGATTTCTATCTGGTGCAATTACTCAAACCTGCTTGGCCAGCGATGTCAGCGGCAGCAAAACCGAACGAAGTCATCAATTCAGTTGCCACTAAGCGACACTTCTGCTTGGGATTTTCGAGTAGCTTCCGCCATTTTGCCAAAAATACCCCTCTCTCTCAAGCAAATAGGGGTAAAAACACCGGTCACTTGTACGCATGTTGCGTGAATGCAACATCAAAAAATGGGCGCAAAATTGTGGCAGGTCGGTTTCTGGCCTTACTTTGGCGCAATTTTATGTCAATAGCTTGTTCTGGAAAAGTGCCTTGAGCGCCACACCTGGGTCAACCGCCTTCATCAATACACCTCCCACCAAAAATGTCGTAACGCCATTTTCCATCATTAAATCAATTGCTTGTGTTGATTCAAAGCCACTTTCGGTGACGACAATTCGTTCTGCGCCAACGCCAGGCGCAAGCCTTATGGTTGTCTGTAAATCGGTCGCAAAACGAGTCAAGTCGCGATTATTGATGCCGATCAAGGGCGTTGCCAAGGTAAGCGCCTGTTGAATTTGGGGCCCCGTGTGTGACTCCACCAATACCGCCAAGCCAAGCGAACTTGCCAATTTTTCCCATTCGCAAAACTGCGCAATCGGCACGGCATCAACAATAAACAGAACGGCGTCCGCGCCCATTGCCCGCGCTTCGACAATTTGATAAGAATCGACGATAAATTCTTTGCGAAGAATTGGCAGATCACAGGATGCACGGGCGGCTCGAACATCGTCAGCCGAACCACCAAAATACTTGGAATCCGTCAAAACCGATAAACATGCCGCGCCGTTGGACTCATAACTGGCCGCAAATCGCGCCGGGTCAAATTCGCCATCCGCCCGAAACTGACCTGCCGAGGGGCTTTGTTTTTTGATTTCGGCAATAACCGCGGGCTTATTTTCACGGTGCTTGGCAACAATTGTCCCAACAAAATCTTTAGGCGCCGGAAGTTTGGCAATTTTTTCGTACAGAGCCGTCAGTGGCGTGATCCGTATTGCGTCGGCAACCTCGCGACGCTTGGTTGCCAGTATTTCATCAAGGATATTTGCCATCAACGTGTCATCTATGCCGGAAGTGACGACGTAAATCCGACCAACTCATCGAGTTTTTTTCTGGCCTTGCCGGATTCGATCATGGCACGCGCTTGTGTCACGCCGCCCCACAGATCGTTGGCGAGCCCCGCCACATAAATTGCCGCGCCCGCGTTCAAGATAACAATTTCTTTTGCAACGCCAGGTTTATTGTCGAGCACATCCAGCAGCATTACTTTTGACGCCTCCTTGTCGGCGACCTTGATCTCGTCAATCGATGTCACGTCGAGTCCAAATTGTTTGGGCTCGATCACATATTCGGTAACAAACCCGTGTTTGACCTCGGCAACATGTGTTTTCCCTCCCAGCGTGATTTCATCCAAGCCATCTTCACCATGTACCACCATCACATGTTTTGCCCCCAGTTGCTTCAACACCCTCGCCTGAATGCCCACCAAATCCAAATGGAACACACCCATCAGTTGATTGGGTGCACCGGCCGGATTGGTCAACGGGCCCAGAATATTCAGGATGGTGCGCATACCAAGATCTTTCCGAACCGGTGCGGCATATTTCATCGCCGGATGATGATTGGGAGCGAACATAAATCCAAGACCAACTTGATCGATCGACTCGCTGACTTGTCGCGGCGTGAGATTTAAATTTACGCCGAGCGCCTCCAATACGTCGGCGCTACCAGACTGCGAAGAAACCGAGCGACCGCCGTGTTTGGCGACCTTGGCTCCGGCGGCGGCGGCAACAAATGCGGCCGCAGTGGAAATGTTAAAGGTATGCGCCTTGTCCCCCCCTGTGCCGCAAGTATCAACCAGATGTGTTTTGTCAGCCACGTCAACTTTTGTCGCAAATTCGCGCATCACCTGTGCGGCTGCCGCAATTTCCGAAACACTTTCGGTCTTGACATGCAGGCCCATCAAAATCGCCGACAACTGTACTTGTGTCACCTGCCCCTCCATTACCTGCCGGAACAGATCTACCATCTCGTCAAAAAATATTTCACGTTTGTCAGACAAACGACTGATGGCTTCTTGCGGTGTAAACATAATTAGTGCCCCGGTAAATAGGTGTTCAATATGCGATCAGAAAGTTTTTTAATAACTGGTGCCCGTGCTCGGTCATGATCGATTCGGGATGAAATTGCACGCCCTCGATCGGTAACGTCTTATGACGAACCCCCATGATCTCGCCATCGTCGGTCCAAGCGGTTACCTCCAGGCAATCCGGACAGGTCTCACGCTCAATCACCAGTGAGTGATAACGCGTCGCCCGATACGGGGACGGCAAACCGGCAAACACGCCTATGTTCGTGTGTATGATTTGGGAGGTTTTGCCGTGCATCAACGTTTTGGCGTGGATGATTTTGCCGCCGAATGCCTGGCCAATACTCTGGTGGCCAAGGCAAACACCGAGAATCGGAATTTTGCCGGCAAAGGTCGAAATGATCAGCACGGATATGCCCGCCTCGTTGGGTGTGCAGGGGCCGGGAGATATGACAATTTTTGATGGCCGAAGTTGGTCAATTTCAGCCAACGATATTTCATCGTTGCGTTTAACCACCACCTCCTCGCCCAACTCGCCAAAATATTGAACAAGATTAAAGGTAAACGAATCGTAGTTATCAATCATCAACAGCATGGTCAGCCCCGTCCGCGGTAGAACGAGGTGAAAGCATCAACAACACGATCCACATCAGACGCGGTGACATCCAAGTGGGTAACCAGCCGCGTGTGTGCACCAACAATCACAGTGATGCCTGCATGGTCAAGATGCGTCTGCAGGGCAGCGACATCCGCCAAGGGCACGTCAACAAACAAAATGTTGGTGTCGGGCATGGTCAACATCAGCAGCTTGATTTCCTTCAATCCCGTCGCCAGTCGTGTCGCGTTATCATGGTCATCCTGTAGACGGCTGACATTATGATCAAGCGCATAAATTCCGGCAGCGGCAAGAAATCCGGCCTGGCGCATCCCACCACCCAACATTTTGCGATGACGTTGTGCACGCTTAATTAATTCTTTGCTGCCGCATAACACCGACCCCGCCGGTGCACCAAGCCCCTTCGACAGGCAAATCGACACCGAATCAAAATAGGCACAAATTTCTTTTGCGTTTCGGTTGGTTTTGACCGCCGCATTAAACAATCGCGCCCCATCAAGATGCATCGCCAGCGATTTCTCACGGGCAAAAGACTGCACGTCAGCCATGTACTGTTCCGCCAGCACCTTGCCACCAATCGTGTTTTCAAGGGCAATCAGGCGGGTGATGGCAAAGTGACTGTCATCGGGTTTCACGGCAGCACGGATTTTATCGATTGCAATCGTCCCGTCAGCCGCGTTTTCAATCGGCTGCGGCTGAATGGAGCCCAACACCGCCGCACCGCCACCTTCATACCTATACGTGTGTGCGTTTTGACCGACGATATATTCATCGCCGCGCGCGCAGTGCGCCATCAATCCGCATAAATTGCTTTGTGTTCCGGAAGGTAAAAACAACGCGGCTTGCATGCCAACCATGTCTGCCGTTTTTTCCTGCAGCGCATTCACGGTTGGGTCATCACCAAACACGTCATCACCCACTTCAGCCGTCGCCATCACTGCGCGCATCGCCGTGGTTGGACGGGTCACGGTGTCACTTCTCAGGTCAATTATTTTCATGTTAGTTTGATCTGTTCGCTGGTTGTATCAATACCGGCCGCAACCATTTCCGCTGCGCGCAGCAAGGCGCGCGCTTTATTTTCAGTCTCCTGCCACTCCAACTCTGGCACCGAATCGGCAACGATGCCTGCCGCAGCTTGCGCATACAAAATACCGTCTTTCACAACACCGGTGCGGATGGATATTGCCAGATCGAGATTGCCGTTAAAGCCAAGATAGCCCGCCGCACCGGCGTAAATGCCCCGTTTTGAAGGCTCCAGCTCGTCAATGACCTCCATCGCCCGAACCTTTGTTGTGCCGGTCACGGTTCCAGCCGGGAAGGTGGCGCGCAACAAATCAATGGCACCCACATCGTCGCGAATTTCGCCATCAACATTTGATACCAAATGCATCACGTGTGAATATCGTTCGACCACGAATTGCTCGGTCACCTTGACGCTGCCACCTTGGCAACCCGGCCAATATCGTTGCGCCCAAGATCGATCAACATCAAATGTTCCGCGCGCTCTTTCGGATCGGCACACAATTCGGCTTCGAGCGCCGCATCCTGCTCCGGGGTTGCGCCCCGCTTACGAGTGCCGGCGATGGGTCGCACAGTGATTTTGCTGCCCTCCTGCCGCACCAAAATCTCCGGAGAGGCACCAACAATATGGAATGAACCCATATCAAAATAAAACATGTAGGGCGAAGGATTTATGGACCGCAATGCCCGATAAAGATTGATGGGCGGCGCGTCAAACGGCTGCGAAATTCGTTGTGAGATTTGCACCTGCATGATGTCGCCGTCAACGATATATTGTTTCGCCTTTTCAACCGCCCGCAAAAAATTTTCTTTGCCAATTTCTGACACGGGTTCCGGCTTGACGCCGGACGGCACGTACACCGGCAAGGGAACGTGGCTGCGTAATTTTAAACGCAGCGCCGTCAATCGGCTTTGGGCACGCTGGTATGCGTTTTCGACGGACGGATCGGCGTAAACAATAATGGTCAGTTTTCCGGACAAATTATCCACAACTGCCAATTCGTCCGACAGCATCAATAAAATATCCGGCGCCCCGATCACATCCGGTTTATTCGTAAATTGCTGGTTTGGTTGATGTTTTTGTTTGGCCAGCTTTGGTTCGATATATCGCACAATATCGTAACCAAAATAACCCGCCAAGCCACCCGCAAAGCGCAGTGCGCCTGCGATTGGTGCCACCTTGAACCGACCGCGGTATTGGTCAATGAATGCAAGCGGATCATCCACATCCACCTGCTCGGCGGTGCCTGCTGTTCCGCCCACATTGATTCGCATAACCGAAACATTGTGCCCGCGCACTTCCAGCCATTCTCGGGCCGGCAGGCCGACAATCGAATAACGCCCGAACCGTTCGCCACCTATAACCGATTCGAGCAAATACGAATGCGGCTTGTTGGCAAGCTTCAGATAGATGGAAAGTGGCGTATCAAGATCGGCAAAGGTCTCAAGCGTGACCGGTATGCGATTGTAGCCGTCGGCGGCCAAGCGTTGGAAGGTGGCTTCATTCATGGTGTTCTCGACAAAGACAGTTGAAACAGGAAATGCAACGGAAAGACAGGCGTGTTTAGTTACGCCAGATCTGCCATCGCCATGCCCACACTGTTTTATCGACAAACGTCATGATATAAATTCGAAGAGAAAGTTAAACCGCTTGTTCGCACTCAGGCCGTTATCTTAACGTACTTTAACGCGGCCGGCAGATCGTCAATAAACGCATCACAATCCAGCCCTCGCAATTCCTGCCCTTCGTTGTAGCCATAGGGTACGATAAACACCGGACATCCCGCCGCGCGCGCCGCCGCCGCATCGTGCATGGAGTCACCAATAAAAACAAGTTCTTCTACCTTCACCCCGAAGTGTTTGGCCGCGTGCTGGATCGGCAACGGATGCGGTTTCTTTTCCGCCAGACTGTCACCGGATACTACCAGCTCAAAATAACCGGCAAGGGCGGTCTTTTCCAATAGGGGTAACGTGAATCGTTCTGACTTATTGGTAATACAGGCGAGTTTGAAGCCCTTTTCTTTGAATAATTCCAGCCCCTCAAAAACACCAGGGAACGGTCGGGATGTATCAGCCAGACATGATTCGTACTGTTTTTCAAATTGCGCAATTGCGACTTTGGTGGCACCCGCACCCAATTCACCCACCGCACTTTTCATGCTGAGCGACACCAGATTGGCGATGCCACGGCCGATAAAATTACGAATGACGGCCGGTTCCAATGCGCCAAAACCAAAAGCCGCGCGCATACGATTGGCGGCAGTGGCAATATCCCCCGCCGTGTCCACGAGTGTACCGTCGAGATCAAGCAACAACACCTTCGCCGACACCGGCATCGGAAACTTGGGTTTGGCGCGATAACGGATTTTTTTTGTCTCGTCTTTGCCAACGTCGGCCAGCACCGGCACTACTGCAGCGACAATCAAAGTGTCCGTCTGGATTGACGTTTCAGCCTCTTTATCTTCGTTCACCGCTTCAACGCTGGTGTTTTGCGAATTATCAGGCATGTTATTTTGTTGCATATCAAAGTCACTTCCAAATGCTGATTGCGGGGCGAAAACCATGATCAGGCGCGGCACTGTGCCGCCATTCCTGTCTAATCAAGTCGCCGCGGAATTCGCCAACGCCGCGCGCATTGCCGAGATGGTTTTTGTATAGTTGTCCGAATTAAAAATAGCCGAACCGGCGACAAAGGTATCGGCACCCGCATTGGCAATGTCAGCAATATTGTCCGCCTTGACGCCGCCATCCACCTCAAGCCATATTTCACGGCCTGATCGTTCAAACTCGGCCGCTATGCGTTTTTTTGCCAACCGCAGCTTTTCCAACGCTGCCGGAATAAATTTTTGCCCACCAAACCCGGGGTTCACACTCATGATCAGGATGAGGTCAACTTTGTCCATGACATGATCAAGGTAATCGAGCGATGTCGCCGGATTAAATACCAAGCCTGCCTTGCAACCGTTTTCACGAATGAGCGACAACGTCCGATCAACATGCTCAGATGCTTCGGGATGAAACGAAATAATGTCCGCGCCTGCCTTGGCAAAATCCGGGACAATCCGGTCAACCGGCTTGACCATCAAATGAACATCGATCGGCACCCTGCTGCCATCGGCACGTTTTGCATGTGGTCGGACTGCCTCACAAACCATCGGACCGATGGTCAAATTCGGCACGTAGTGGTTATCCATCACATCAAAATGGATTACGTCGGCGCCAGCGGCAATGACATCACGCACTTCCTCACCCAAGCGGGCAAAGTCAGCGGACAGAATGGAAGGGGCGATTTTAAAATGCATGGCGTGATTTTACGCGAAGACCGGTGCATTCTGCGTGGTAGCATTTCAACATGAGCGACGACAACAAATACGCAATCAAAATTTCCGCCAACGCCTTTTTCCTGCCTGAACAGTCGGACGAAGGCAACGATCAATTTGTGTTTGCATACACCATCAAAATCACCAATGTCGGCACCCTTCCGTCAAAACTGATTTCCCGTCATTGGGTGATTACCGATGCCGACAACAAGATTCAAGAGGTGCGTGGCGTGGGGGTGGTGGGCGAACAGCCGGTTCTCGGCCCGGGCGAGAGTTTTGAATACACCTCAGGCTCGTCACTCGAAACCAGTGTGGGAACCATGCGTGGCACCTATCAAATGGTTGCGAACGACGGCACAAAATTTGATGCCATCGTGCCGGAATTTACATTGTCGGTACCGCGGGTTTTACATTAACCTGCATATTTCACGGGTCGGCTCCGTTCCGCTTAGCGCCTTGCCCGTGAAATTTCAGCGCACTTTGCATGTCCATTTTGGTTTTTATTGAACATGGGCCTTTGCGCTCGATAGCAGGCCGCTGAACATGCGCTTTCCCGTTCTCTTGCCATGCTCATTTGCCCACTACCGCCAGCACTGCCGTGGTCAGTCGAGCGAAAAATCACCCGCTCATCGACTCGGAAAGCCCTGCATGGCTTTCCGGTTCAGCGGGCGCGGCGCGCGCGCCGCGAATTACCCGCTTCACCTCATCGAACGCAACCCCATGAAATATGCAGGCTAAGGCAAACGGTCATCCTGATTGGCTTGGGTGTGCGCATCGACTTTTTTACCGTTCCGTTTGCGCGACTTCGGCAAGGTCCACCAGACAATAAATATTGCCAGGCAAAGCGCCAGGAAGATTTCAAACATGACCCAACCCATTACATCCGTCCTTTTCTGGCGGTCAAATAAACAGTGACGCCGGTATTTTCTGATTTGCGCTTGTTTATACTGGCAACATGAAATCCATTGTGCCACGCGCAAAATTATTTTTCCCAACGCTGTTTTCTGCTGTTGTTTTGTTACCCGGCTGTACGGCTCCATCCGCACCGCCGCTGCAAACCATTCAGCCCGCCGCCCCACCAACCTGTATGGCATCGGCACCACCATGTGCGCCGTGCCTGGTTTGTCCATTGGCCGCAGCATCAGCACCTGCACCGGTCATCACTGACGAACCCTTGACGCGAATGGTTGAGCCCGCGCGTGGGCGACTCGAAAAGGCGGCCTGGTCACAGCTTGTCGATTGGGAATCCGACGATCCGAGTGAGGCATTAACCGCGTTTGAGCAAGGTTGCAGCATCCTGAAAACGCGCACCGAATGGGCCGCGGTGTGCGCCACTGCCAGCAATCTGGTCTCACAAAAATTTTCCAGGCAGGACGCTGCGGATTTTTTTCGCCACAAATTTCAACCGTTCCAAGTGCTGAACGCGGATGACTCCACCACCGGAACGGTGACTGGTTACTACGAGCCGCTGCTGATGGGCTCGCGCACGCGTACCAAAACGTTTCGTTACCCGATTTTTGCCCAGCCGCAAGATTTAATTTCGGTTGAACTGAGCGATCTTTATCCTGATTTAAAGCACCGGCGTCTGCGTGGGCGCATCGTTGGAAATAAATTGGTGCCGTATTACGATCGGGCAGACATTGAGGGAACCAATCCAGAAAAATCCCCTTTGAGCGGGCTCGAAATCGCCTGGGTCGACAATGCCATCGAATTGTTTTTTTTGCACATTCAAGGGTCGGGCCAAATTCAATTTACCGATGGCGGCCGTATGCGGGTCGGATATGCGGACCAAAACGGCCACCCGTTTCGCAGCATTGCCGGATTATTGATCCGGCGCGGGGAATTACGCGCCGAGCGCGCATCGATGCAGGGGATCAAGAATTGGGCGGAGCGTAATCCAAGAAAGGTTCAGCAGTTCATGAACGCCAATCCCAGCTACGTTTTCTTTAAAGAAATTTCCGCCTCCGGCAGTGGGCCCATCGGCACCTTGGGTGTGCCGTTAACCGCCGGCCGCTCAATTGCGGTTGATCCGCGCGTGATCCCGCTCGGTGTCCCGGTATTTCTGTCTACGACCCTTCCCAATTCGAAGCAGCCGCTTCATCGGCTGATGGTTGCCCAAGATACGGGGGGGGCCATCGCCGGTGGTGTGCGCGTGGATTTTTATTGGGGTTTTGGTGATGCGGCCGGCACTCTGGCCGGACGCATGAAACAAAACGGCATGAAATGGGTGTTATTGCCCAACGACTACAACCCGAACGGACCTCCGTCTTCACCTGCCGCACCGCAATAACATCGGCTTGGCAGACCATAACGGTGATCCCCACCCGTGAATTCATCTGTGAACGACGCGGCAACCGTCATCCACCCCCAGCCAATTCGTTGTAGTTGCGTTCGCACTCCTGCAGGTAGGCGCTGAGGTTGCCGGCGGCGGCCGGCGGCGTCCAGTGCGTGAGGCCGTCGCCGAAGAAGGCCTCCGGTCCGAGCGTCGTGTCCGCCGAAATGATGCAGGCCCGCTCGATGGCATGGCGCAGTTCGCGGATGTTACCCGGCCAAGGGTATTCCAGCAGTGCCTTCTCG
>JANPNU010000335.1:0-4144 GCA_031427615.1 Burkholderiales bacterium | reverse complement strand
ACTTCGGCGAGCACCGCGCCGCCACCGAGCGCGGGATGCACCACAGTCATATACGGCTCCGTACCCTTGAGGAAGTAGACGGCACCAAATTGGGGTTTGCCCTTGCTGGCGGCCTGCAACAACGCGTTGCCAGACATATCGGCATCGGTTCCGCTAGAGTCCATGGCCAGTCGTGATACACGTGACTTTTCCCGTCCAGTCGCGTCCACCCACGCAGCCTCCGTAATGGCGGGGACTTGGCGCATCAGCTTTATCAAGGTAATGCGACGCTGTTCAAGTTCGTTGCCGCCATCGAAGCTGACCGGCAACGCGGCCCAGCCCATTTGATGTTCGATGTCCAGGACGAACTGCTCAATGCGAATCGCCGCTGCCTTGGCTTTCTCCTCCTGCAATTCAGACAAGTGCGCCTCAGTCTCGCGCACAGAAAAGTAAGCGCCGATGCCGCCGGAGAGCAGCAACAAACTAGCCACGAGCGAGACGATGAGCGTGGCGTATTTCGGGAATAACCGCCAGCGGCGCATCATGATGGAAGGGCCGGGCGGCGAGACGATTTACTCATACCTTCAGTTTAAACGATGATTGCGTGCCCAAATCGTGTCCAAATCGTGTCCAAATCGTAGCGCGCAAGCCGCGTTGCGGATACAATCGAACGAGCCCCGGATAGAGCGCAAGGCAACATAGGGGAATCGCGGAAAGCATTATCGGACGAATTCTAAGGGAGGAATCGGCATGATGGGCTTCGGACGTCTTATCAGGGTGGCTCTGCTGGGCATTGCCACCACGCAGTGTGCGCTTGCGACGGAAAACGGAAATTCCAACAAACCGCCCGGCGTGGACACGGTTGCAGCCGGCCTCATGCACGAGGGTGGATGGCGCATCACCACGACCCTCAGTCAATACGAAGCGGACGAGAACCGCGACGGCGGCGGCAACAAGCCCGGCAATATTTCGAACTACTTCTTTCGTGCCCAGGTGTTGAGCATGCGTTTCCAGTACGTCTGGCCGGACGTAAAGTTGCTGGGTGCGTCGGTGGAGACACGCTTCGGACATTTGCTGTACGCCGACTTGAAGTTCCGCGCCGACATCCGCACCCCGGTGACGACGCTTCGCCTGCGCGGGTCGGACAACGGTGCGCTCTCCGCCGGATTCGCTGGCCCGGTGATGTTGGGATGGAAAGGCGAGACCGTACATCAGGTGTTCGGCCCGTTAATCATTTACCCCACGCGCAGCTACGACCGGTCGCAGACCACGAACCTGAGTTCCGGCTATAGGTCGTTCGTGCCGTTCTACGGCATCACGTGGTTTCCGTCCGAAGGGTGGGAGGCCAGTGCCGCCGCGACAGTGTCGTTCAACCAGACCAACAAGACCACCGGCTACCGTTCCGGGCGCGAAGCGCTGGTCGACTTCGGTGTCGACCGCGTGGTGGCGCAGGGCTTGCGTGTCGGCTTGAGTGGGTACGCCTACAAGCAGTTGTCAGATGACGTTTCGAACGGTTTGACGGTGGCCGGGGGCAATCGCGGACAAGTCTTCGCCCTTGGCCCGCAGGTACGTTATCGCGCGTCGAAGAATTTCGGCATCACGTTTAAATGGCACCCGGAGTTCAAGGTCGAGAACCGGCCGGTGGGAAACCGGGCGTTCATTCAGTTTTTCAATGCGTTTTGAGTTTGGAGCTAGTACAAGTGACCTGTCATGGCCACGAAAGTGGGAACCCACATTGGCACCGGACTGAAATTCAATTCACGCTGAAGCCTGCCCTCGAATGACGTCATCGGGGGCGCGAAAGTCAATCCATGACGGCTCGATTAACATGAATTTATTCGCTAAGTTTCGATTCGCGTATTTGGTCGTTGCCAGCCTCATCGGCACGTCCCAAGCGCAACCCGCGCCCGGCATGCACAAGATCGGTTTCGTCAATGCAGGCCCGGCCGGCCCCAACGCGGCCAACCTCGCCGCGGTCAAAGAGGGGTTGGCCGAGCTCGGTTATGTAGAGGGCAAGAATCTCGAGCTGATCGTGCGCTGGGCCGACGGGCGGCCGGAACGTCTGCCTGCCCTGGTCGCCGAAATTATGGCCACCAAACCCAAGCTCATCCTGAGCACCGGCGGCCCCGTCACCACCAAAGCGGTGGTTGCAGGTGCGCCAAATTTTCCGGTGGTATTTATTTCCGGCAACCCGCTACGCGAGCAACTGGTGTCCAACCTCGCGCGTCCGGGAGGGCAACTGACCGGTATTGCCGTGCTGGCGAGCCAGCTCGAATCCAAACGGCTGGAACTGTTGAAACAACTGGTGCCCAAGGTCAAACGTGTCGGAATGATCTGGAACCCGGACGGCGTCGGCATGCAGGACTACATCAAGGAGGTTGAGCTGGCCGCGAAGCGGCTCAATCTGGATCTGGTCGATTTGAGGGCGCGTACCGTGGCCGAACTCGATCAGGCGCTCGCCGACGTGGCAAAGGCACGCGTGGATGCGCTCTTCGTTGTTTCCGATCCGGTCCTGGGCTTTGAGCGCAAGCGTATTATCGATTTCGCGATGGCGCAAAAGCTGCCGGGTATTTATTTTTGGCGTGAGTTTGCCGAGATCGGCGGGCTGGCGAGCTACGGCACGAATTTGCCCGCCGTTTACCGCCGGCTCGGTTACTACGCAGACAAGATACTGAAGGGCACCAAGCCAGGCGATCTACCGATCGAGCAGCCCACCCAGTTCGCGTTTGTCATCAATAGTACGACAGCGGCAGCTCTAAAAATTCCGATTTCCCCGGAACTGATGCTGCGTGCGGACGAGGTGATCAAATGATGGTCGACGTGTCACGGCGGTGGCCCGCAGACAAAAACAGTGAGTTGAATAGGGCAATTCGCGCCGTTGGTCACTGGGCGGGCTGGACTGCACTGGTCTGCCTCGTATTCGCTACGCCCAATGAGACGTACGCACAGAACAAAGTCCATCGCGTCGGCTGGCTCCTTTCGACACCGAGTACTTTTGTGCCCATGCAACAAGCCATAGAAGTGTTCCGGCAGGCGCTGCGCGAACTCGGCTATACCGAAGGCCGAAACCTGAGCATTACTGTCCGATTCGCCGAGAAGGGGCACACACAACTTCCATCACTCGCCAAGGAGTTGGTGAATCTTCCGGTCGATATCATCATGACCGACACCTCGGAGTCAACTTTCGCGGCAAGGCAGGCAACCACCACGGTGCCGATTGTCATGGCGGTGAGTGCCGCACCGGTGGAGCAAGATTTTGCCGCAAGCCTTGCGCGGCCTGGTGGCAACATCACAGGTATGTAGATGCAGCTTCCCCTGCGCAGGCAGGGGGCCTAATCATGGTGACACACGGTGCAACTTAATGAAATGGACGCCCCCTACCTGCAACGGCATTAAAGTGCCAAAGTGGAAGTGTCATCAACCACTAAAAACAGAAGGAGGCGTCATGAAACAGATTAAGGTAATTGGGCTGGATTTGGCAAAGAATATTTTTCAGGTGCATGGCATGGATGCGACAGGTTGCAAAGTCGTCGGTAAGAAACTTAAGCGCGGCGAAGTATTGGCTTGGTTTGCGCAGCAACCGCCCGTTTTGGTCGGCATGGAAGCCTGTGGGCCCCGGACATGCGCCTGACAAAAGCAGTCAGGCTTTTCCGGGGAAGAGGTTGCGCTGGTCTGGTGCGGCAGGCACCAGCGGTGTTATTCCCGCTTCAATTCCAGCGCTTCCCAGCGGGTCATCGCGGTATTGATCTCTTCGATAATCGCCTCAAGGCGGATGGCAACAAATTTGGCTTCGTCCGGTGTTTTGACATAAATGCTGCCTTCGGCAAGTTTGGCTTGCAAGGTCGCCTGCTCTTTTTCCAAGGCTTGAATTTTTGCCGGCAGGGTCGCCAATTCGCGGGTCTCGTTAAAACTCATTTTGACTTTGCGTGCGGCCTGACCGGATGTTGAAAAGCCAGCATTGACGGTATTTTTCACGGCATTTTGGTTGGAACCGCTTGTTCCGCACTGGGCTTGCCATTCGGCATATCCACCGACGTATTCCTGAATTCGGCCGTTGCCTTCAAATGCAAATACCTGCGTCACCACGTTATCCAGAAAGGCTCGATCGTGGCTGACCAAAATGACGGTGCCGGGGTATTCCTGCAGCATCGTCTCGAGTAATTCG
>JANPNU010000334.1:0-6045 GCA_031427615.1 Burkholderiales bacterium | reverse complement strand
CCGATATATGCTGTCCCGTTCCACCAACCACAAAGGCGGTGCGCAACGCGTCAAGGATTTTTTGCGCCACCCGCGTCGCGCCTTGATGGTCGTCCAGCTGATCCAGCAAAACAATAAATTCATCACCACCCTGACGGGCAATAGTGTCGTGCCCTCTCACCGAATCACGCAGCCGTCGGGACACCTCTCTCAACAATTCATCCCCCGCATCGTGTCCCAGGGTGTCGTTGATATTTTTGAAGTTATCGATATCAATAAACATCACGGCCAATCGATGGTTGCCACGACCGGCACGGGTCAGCGCCTGAGATATCCGATCCTGAATTAGAGATCGGTTCGGCAGTCCGGTTAAGGCATCATGAAAAGCCAGATGTTGAATGTGTTCTTGAATCGCCCGGCGTTCGCTGACGTCGCGGGTATTGACGATGACGCCTTGCACCACCGGATCAGCCAGACAGTTTTTTCCAATAGACTCGAGAATTCGCCAGGTTCCGTCGAGCGCCATGGCACGGAACTCAATGGCGCGACTCATCGACCCGGTTTCGAGCAACTCTGCAAACGCAATACGCATGCATTCGACATCTTCCCGATGAATGATATCAAACTGACACTTGCCAATCATTGTTGCCGGATCATATCCGAGCAGGTGTTTGACAGAAGAACTCTGATAGATAATCACCGCGTTGTGATCCAGCACGGTGACGATATCCATCGCGCTTTCCGTTAACGCCTGAAACCGACCCTCGGTCTTTTGTAGTGCAATTGCCGCTTGTTTAAACGACGTGATATCCGTCAATATACCAATCATGCCGGCCACCGAGCCATCCTGACTGGTAAAGCGGCTAATGTGTTTAACAATATCCCGTTCAACACCCTGACCGTCGCGGACGCGAACCTCGCGGACCAAATCTGCTCCTTGCAAGACGCCGTCATCTTCCAATTCAATTTCATCGGCCATGCTGTCCTGGAAGACGTCCGTATAAGTTTTGCCCACCCATTCATTCTGGGCCTTGCCGAAAAATTGTTCCCACGCACGATTTACACCGAGGTATTTTCGGTCTTTGCCTTTATAAAAAATCGGATTCGGGATCACCTGCAATAACTCTTTGGTCAAATGTAATTGCTCGTCCAGCCTGCGCGATGTTTCCTTCATGTGGGTGATGTCGGAGCAGGTGGTGAGCACACCGACGATAATGCCGTTTACTCCCAGCAAAGGCGCCGCCGCCACGCTTATTTCCAGCTCTTCGATGCGTCCGTCTGCCACCGTCCGGTCCACACTGATTTCAAAACCATGCAGAGTTTCGCCGGCGAGCACCCGCGCCGTTAACTCCAGCGCCTTGGTGGCCGACCGACCAGCGGCAAGTGGCGATGGCTGGCCTAACACCTGCAGTTCGTTTCGACCAAACATTTTTTCTGCCGCAGGATTCCAAAGCGTCACAACCCCGTTTGTCGTCAGCGAAAAAATAGCCAACGGCGAGGTCTTGACGATGGCTTTCAAGCTCGCATTCAGCGCACGCAGCGTATCTTCTGAAGCACGCGATTCGGACACATCCTCGATGGATGCCAAGCCATATATTGGATTGCCCGCACTGTCACGAACCAGCACACCGGAATATTGCGCCCACAAAACCGAGCCATCCTTACGGATGTATCGCCGGTCCCGATAGATTTCAGCATCGGAAAGTTCGGGGTGCTGTCGTGCCAAATCGAGGTCGGCTGTTTGGTCATCCGCATGGGTCAGATCAAGTAGGTTTTTTCCAATCAACCTGCCAACCGGATAACCCAGCATTTCGCTAAACCGTCGATTGACCAGCAGTAACGTTCCATGCATATCAACCTGACACAAGCCCACACCAACCAAGTCAAACGCTTCTCGAAACTTCCGTTCATTTTCCGCCAGATTTTGCTCGTGGCCGTGAATCATTGTTGCCAGTTCATTCATGGCACGGGACAAGACTTCTATTTCCTTGTAATTTTGCTGAACTTCCACCAGCCCGAGGTGATTTTCGGCGTGTGCAACCGCCAGCTGTTGGGCCAATTTATTGATTGGTGCGGTCACTTGGTGGGCAATGATCGCCCCGAGCAAACCTGCCAAAATAACAGCGCCAAAACCCCACCAGATCACCAGGCTATACAACTGTCTGGTCATGTCACTAGGCAGGCCATTGACGCCCGCGATGCGGGTCGCCAGAATACCCAGCACCAAAGTAAGCGCGAGTGTCAGCACTGCAAATCCGGCACCAATGTGGTACTTGAGGCTGGGAAGTTTGGTTTCTATTGGTGGTTTATCAACCCGCGTTGACTGGAAATTTTGACGCAGATCCTCAGCTAACGAACCAGCAGGCTTTGCATCGGTCTTGACGAAGCCATCGCTGACAGAGGGGTCCGTGATTGGCACGTTTGCGGCCCCGTCCGGAATTTCGAAATTTACCGCCATGTCATCTGTTCCCGATCCCTATAGCGATGGCAAATGGCCAACTTCAAAAAGGCTGGTTCGCTCGTTTGAACCGTGCCCGTATCTGGACTCATTGGCGGAAAACAATAAATTATCGCAACGTTGCGCGGTCAGCCAACAGACGGGTCGATAATGCCTGCCAAAACGATTCTGACGCGGCTGTACCCAAACGTCTGGCGAGTTGATCAGAGAATGAGTCTTCCTGGGTAAAGTCGACGATTTGTTCTGCCTTCAATACATCGCGGGCAACGTAGTCCAAACTGCCTAGGCCATCCGCCAAGCCGAGCGTAATGCTTTTTTCACCCGACCAAACCAGGCCTGAAAACATTTCCGGAACTTCTTTCAACCGTTTTCCCCGTCCATCCCGCACAACCTTAATAAATTGTTCGTGAATTTCGACAACCATTTGCTGCGCATATTTTTGCTGTTCCGGATTGGATGGCAAAAATGGATCCAAAAATCCCTTGTTTGCGCCGGCCGTTACCAAGCGCCGCTCAATACCCAGCTTTTCCATCGCGCCAGTAAAGCCGAATCCGTCCATTAAAACGCCGATCGAACCAACAATTGACGCTTTATCAACAAAAATTTTGTCGGCGGCGGCGGCAACGTAATAACCGCCAGAAGCACAGAGGTCCTGCACCACCACATAAAGTGGAATGTCCTGATGTTTGGCGCGCAAGCGTTTGATTTCGTCGTTAATGTAACCCGCTTGAACAGGGCTGCCACCCGGACTATTTATTCGCAACACCACACCAACCGTGCCCTTGTCTTTAAAGGCAGCCTGCAGCGAATTGATAATTTTATCCGCCGACGCATTCGAATCTGAAGCGATCACGCCCTTTAATTCCACCAGCGCAGTATGTTTATCGGTCAATATGCCGTCCCGCTTGGTGCCAGCACCACCAATAATAAAAATAAAAATCAGAAAAAAGAAACCAAGCCATGCCAGACTGGTAAAAACCCGCCAGCGACGCGCACGCCTTTGCTCGGTCAGAGTTTCAAAAGCAAGTTTTTCAAGCACGCCATGTTCCCAATCGTCAACACGACTCGGGCTATTGGTTACTTTTGCGCCTACAACTTCTCCTGCACCTTTAACGGGTCCAGATTGTTCATTTGTACCACCTGCAATCTGCGCAGATTGGTCGGCGTTACTTTGATCGCCTGATTGGTTTGGAATTTGTTCCATATCTATCGTTTAGTTGGTTTGCCAAATGAACCAGGCCATCGGGTTTGGGAAATGACGTCTGAAAATTTTAGGGCTTCGATGCTCATTCGGTCGGCGGTGGTGGCGGCGGCTGGGTTGAAATAAGCCTGCCAACCGCAAGTGTGACGACGTCGTTTACAACCCGAATTGCCACTTTTACAAGTGATGCACCATGGCATGGGCCGCCAACACATTTTCCTGAATCCGCTTCGAAAATTGCCCCATGTGTTGCACACACCAAGTATAACCCTGAATCATCAAACACCTTGCCCGGTAGCCAGTCCAATTCAGTGCCGCGATGCGGACAGGAATTGGCGTACGCATAAACCTGCCCATCGTAAGCAACCGTAAATCCATTGAGGATTCGACCATCCAATTCAAACGCGAAACGCGCGGCTGTCCCACCGTCCATCAAGTTTGCATGACGACAAATGACCTGCTGATCGTTTTCATCCATCAATACGGTCTTTAGCTTGTGACGATAATCATGCGTGTTTATTCAGCCATGCCGCCAATGCGCCGACATTGGGCACAATCGCGCGATGCGACGACGTCAATAATTTTTCCAGATTGTGCGCGCCGTAGCTGACGCCGAGCGCATCACATCCGGCGGACGCCGCCATATCCAGATCATGGGTGGTGTCACCGATCATCAAAGTTTCTGCCGGCCCCACCCCAGTGAAAGACATGAGTTTTTCGAGCATGTCCGGATGCGGCTTTGCGAATCCCTCGTCCGCGCAACGCGTGTAATGAAAATGGTGTTGCAACCCGCATTTGGCAAACGCACGATCCAGGCCTCGGCGCGGTTTGCCGGTGGCCACCGCCAGGAAGCGGGAATCATGCGCCAGATTTTCCAGGACCGCAACGATCCCATCGTAGAGCAACACGTCTGCGTCACGCGGCAAATAGTGATCACGAAACCGCAACGCAAACGCATGTAATCCCGCTTCGTCCAGCTGCGGAAACAATAACCCAATGGAGTCAATCAACCCCAGGCCAATAATATGTTTTGACTGCTCCAGCGAAGGCGGCGACAAATCACTATCGACCGCTGCACGTTGAATACAATCGGCAATCAAGCCGGTTGAATCCATGATGGTTCCGTCCCAATCAAAAACAACCAGGCGATATTTCATTCCGTTATGCTTTTCTAAAATCGAGGTAATGCCGCAAATCCTTCGACAGCGGCGCCTCAATGGTAATTTTTTCGCCGGATATGGGATGGTTAAAGGTCATCGAATAGGCATGCAAAAACATGCGCTTTAAGCCACCGTTTTTAGTCGCCGCAACGTGTTTGTTCAGCGCAAAATCCCCATACTTATCATCACCAATAATAGGAAATCCAAGGCTCGCCAAATGCACGCGAATCTGGTGGGTGCGCCCGGTGCGAATGTCGCAATCAAGCAAGCTACAGCCCGGCAATTGTTCAACACGGGTAAAAATCGTGTGTGATTCCTGACCGTCATCCTCGTCAACCGCAACCCGCCGCTCACCGGACTGGGTCACGTATTTGCTCAGTTTGATACGCACACTTTTACGCTGGTCCGGCCACACGCCTTGCACCATCGCAAAATAGTGTTTTTCGACACGATTTTGAGTTTCGCCGCGCAACATCGCGTGCATGGCGGTTAACGCACTGCGCTTTTTTGCCAGCAACAACACACCCGACGTTTCGCGGTCAAGCCGGTGCACCAATTCGAGAAATTTTGCCTCGGGCCGGTGCAACCTCAACGCCTCAATCACACCCAGGCTGATGCCACTGCCACCGTGCACCGCCATTCCGGCTGGTTTATCGATCGCCAGTAGCGCATCATCTTCAAAAATAAAAGCCCAATCAGGGCGCTCACTTTTAGGCACTTTTGCCTGAAAACTGTTTACTGCATTAAGGTTTGGCTTTTCATCCATTCTCAACGGCGGAATACGCACCACGTCGCCGATGACCAGCCGATAGGTTTGATCAATACGCCCTTTGTTGACTCTCACCTCGCCCGATCGCAGGATGCGATAAATATGGCTTTTAGGCACCCCCTTCAGCCTGCCTAACAAAAAATTGTCAATGCGTTGCCCGGCGTGGCCTTCATCAATGGTCGCCTGTTCCACACTGACCCGTGGCGCAGGAAACGGTGGAATCACCTTCGGTTTTGCCGCACCAACCGGTGGAACGGCGTTAGATGCGCGCGGTTTTGCTGCGCGCCGGCCCGATTCCGGGAAACGGCTTGGCGTGTTGTTTGGACGTTTTTCTGGTTTGGACACAGGGGGCATTTCGGATATACTGCTATCTCGTTGATTTATAAAGCAGGTCTTAAGATTTCACCGTAGCGAGCGTTGGCAGATTTTCTGTCCGCGGCTACCGTTAAACAAAAGCCTTGTTGCGATTTCACCGCGC
>JANPNU010000333.1:0-2932 GCA_031427615.1 Burkholderiales bacterium | reverse complement strand
TGTTAAACATTTGGGATTACGTAAATCGAATTTGCATATGGTGAAGTAATGGTCAAAGTTTTGTATTTTGCGAGCCTGCGTGAATTGATTGGCCTGGCCAATGAAGAGGTTGTATTACCCGCTGACGCAACGGTTGCCGGTTTGGTGGCTTGTTTGTCCAGTCGTGGTGGGGCGTATGCCGAGGCGCTGGCGGCAGGTGGCCGCTGGCGGGTTGCGGTGAATCAGGATATGGCGGTGCTGTCCGACACCATCACGTCCGGTGATGAAGTGGCTATTTTCCCGCCGGTGACCGGAGGCTAAGTCATGCTGCAGCCGACCATTCGTGTTCAATCTGCGGATTTTGATTTGACCCAGGAACACGCCGCGATGCGTGCACGCCATCGTCATGTTGGTGCGATTGCATCATTTGTCGGTGTGGTGCGTGATGTCAACGATGGATCCGGTGTCTCAACGATGACACTCGAACACTATCCGGGCATGACCGAAAAAGCACTGGCTAAAATTATTGATGACGCTGTCAGCCGCTGGCAGGTGATCGACGCCACGGTGATTCACCGCATCGGTACCTTATTGCCGACCGACCAGATTGTGTTGGTCATGGTGGCCTCGGCCCATCGGCGGGATGCGTTTGAAGCGTGTGCATTTATCATGGACTATTTAAAAACTGACGCGCCGTTCTGGAAAAAGGAAACCACCGCTGCGGGCACCCGCTGGGTCGACGCACGGGTTGCCGACAACGACGCAAAAAACAAATGGCAAACCTCACCAATCACAAACAGCAAACAGTCAACATGACCGACGACAATCAAAGCCATGCCGCACAATTAAAAGCCCGTAATGTGTTGGGTGGATCGCTTCAATCCTGCTGTTTTTCGCCGATGACGGGTTATTTTCGGGATGGCTTTTGCCACACCATTGATGAAGACCACGGCTCGCACACGGTGTGTGTGGTCATGACCGCCGAATTTTTGGCGTTTTCAAAAGCGCAGGGCAACGACCTCTCCACCCCCCAGCCTGACTATGGCTTCCCCGGATTAAAGTCAGGTGACCGCTGGTGCTTGTGTGTATCGCGTTGGGAAGAAGCGTTTGTGGTCGGCAAGGCACCCAAAGTGTTTTTGGCGGCCACCCATGAACGTGCACTTGAGGTGGTGACGCTGGATGAGTTACGCGCGTTCGCCGTCTAGGGCATAGATTAAAACAAACGAGAAACACCAATAACGGCGGGTTATTCCAGACTGAAATGGCTTAAAACACCCGCCGATAATAGAGTTACGGTTTCGAAACGCGTTTGCGTTAATCGGTCTTTAGGTGGTTTGATTTGGCTTTCGCAAGCCCATAAATGTCCACGCGGTGCCAAGCAAGTCAGCGGCCGCAAACACCCGCAGTGGCTTATGCCGGGGAATGATTCTTGAGCCACTCGCGCAAGGCGGCGTCCACACGGGATTGCCAACCTTCGCCACTTTCGCGGAATTGCTCTACCACTTCTCGCGACAACCGAATGGTGATGCGCTCTTTGGTCGGTGCCTTCTGAGGGCCACGAACGGCTAGTTTCTTCCTAAGCGACAGTGGCAATACTTCAGCGGCCGGCTTGAACTTCGCCATATCTTCGGCCGTCAGTTCGCGGACCTCGCCGTCTGTATCAATCAAGGGTTTGCGGCTTGCCATATCTATTTGCCTCTCTCGTATTTGCCTTACGGAAGCTGATTACCCGAATGCCCGTCTCGGTCTCGGTAAAGCAGAGCACATGTAGCCGGCGGTCCAGGTAGCACAGTGCGATGTAACGGGTTTCGCCATATGCTTTTCGGGTGTCAGGAAACACCAGCGCAGTATTGAAATCGACTTCTGATACTCGTTCGAACGAGAGTCGGCGCTCTCTGACGTTTCTCTCGTTCTTGAGCGGGTCAAAGTCGACATTCATGGACTAGACTATATGTACAAATAGGTGGTTAGTCAAGGTTTATTGTATGCACAACCAGACCCTGCACTTTCGCGTGAAAGTGGGGTCGAACGTAAAGTTGAGGGGTGCCGCGCTTTTGCGCAGTCCCTCTTGACTGCCGGGTTAGCCTTCATTTTCTAATTCTCTAAATTGCCATTGTTCTACTACCTCATACCGACGATTACAGTTGCCACATGAGAACTGGTATCCGAGCGATAGTTTCTGTGTTGGGACGTGAATTTCCAGCGAGCAATCCGAACAGGTCGCAGTCAAAGCGTCAAGCTGGAAAATAAACTCCTCCCCTTCCTTTGAAGCGAAGTAACGACACCCACAGTCTGGATTGAGGCAAGTTACCTCTTCCGCATGTTCAACGCCAGCGACATTCGCTTTTATTGCCGTACCACACACGGAACACTGAAAATCTACCACGGCGGCGCAAGTGCTAGTGAAGCTCTGGCGAACAAAAGGCTCCATTTCCATAGCAACTTGTTGCAGAAACTCTCGCCCAGTTTCAATCGAATTTTTTTCTGGGTTTTTTGCAAACGGCCAAGACGCATGAACATACGAACCAAGCTTGTTATAGGTCTTGTTTAGCCAAGTGGAGGAAAAGCGCTGGTCAGTTCCTAAAGTTTGAAACGGGCCTGAACTTGGTATGCCCGGTCCAATCTGCTTTGCGATGCGGACGATTTTCGTATGTTCCGCATTTGGCTCCATGACAAGTAGTGCCCGAAATGCTTGGGGTGGCTGCCATCTTCGCGCAACCTCAGCAGGGAAACGATCTCGATATACCCAGAGTTTCTCATACACCACAGCTTCAATGCATCGCCGAAGTTCAAGAGCTACATAGCGAAGCTCATCTGTATTCCCGCGTGAAATCATTTCAATTGCGCGGTCTAGTGCTTGGCGTTTCTCAGCGATGGGTTCCATATGATGGCTAACGTTCAAATTGAGGGGCTGCGCGCTTTTGCGCAGTCCCTCTCGAATGCCGGGTTGGAC
>JANPNU010000332.1:0-3242 GCA_031427615.1 Burkholderiales bacterium | reverse complement strand
ATTTGGGGACCGCCCCGGTGGACGTGGAGGACGCGCCATGACGGCTCCCCACCTCACCCTGACAGGGGTGCATACCAAAATTGGCGCATACCATATCCTGCATGGCGTCGATCTGGTGGTGCCACGCGGCCAATTGACCATGTTATTGGGTCGCAACGGCGCCGGAAAAACCACCACCTTAAGAACCATCATGGGTTTGTGGACAGCCAGCGCCGGTCGTATTGAATTTGATGGCAAAGACATCACCCATCTAAGCACACCAGAAATCGCCAACCTCAATATTGCCTACGTCCCGGAAACCATGGGCATATTTGGTGACCTCTCCGTCAAAGAAAATATGTTGCTGGCCGCACGTGGCGCGCAACACATTGGTGATATCGATGACACCCGTCTGCAATGGATTTTTTCCTTGTTCCCGGCGGTTGAAAAATTCTGGCTACATCCCGCCGGAAAACTTTCCGGCGGTCAAAAACAAATGCTGGCAGTGGCACGGGCAATTGTTGAACCTCGCGAAATGCTGATTATTGACGAGCCGAGCAAAGGGCTGGCACCAGCCATTGTCAACAATATGATTCATGCCTTTGCGGAGCTCAAAGCCAGCGGCGTGACCATTTTGTTGGTCGAACAAAACATCAGCTTCGCCAAACAATTGGGTGACCATGTCGCGGTGATGGACAACGGTCGGGTGATCCACACCGGCACCATGCAAGCACTGGCCGACAACAACAAACTGCAACGCGAGTTATTAGGGTTATCAATATGAACGAGTCCAAAAAACAATTCGATCTCGACTGGGCACCGTTAATGCTGGTGCCGTTACTGGCGCTTGCCGTGTTACCGGTCATTGGTTCCGGTTCAACCTGGCTGACCCTGACCGTGGCCGGATTGGCAATGGGCATGATCATTTTCATCATCGCCTCCGGACTCACCCTGGTGTTCGGCCTGATGGATGTTTTGAATTTTGGTCATGGTGTATTTATAGCGCTGGGTGCCTTTGTTGCCACCAGTGTGCTGGGGGCAATGGGTGACTGGACCGGGTCGCAACAACTGTGGCGCAATCTGGTTGCGGTGTTTCCGGCGATGCTGATCGCCATGCTGGTGGCTGGCGCCGTGGGGCTGGCGTTTGAGCGTTTTATTGTGCGGCCGGTTTACGGGCAACATTTAAAACAGATTCTGATCACCATGGGCGGCATGATCATTGGTGAAGAACTCATCAAAGTGATTTGGGGCCCACAACAAATTCCCCTACCGATGCCGGAGGGCATGCGTGGCGCATATCTGATTGGTGATGCCGCAATCGAAAAATTTCGATTGCTTGCAGTGGTGATTGGATTGGCCGTTTTTGCGGCGCTGGCGTGGACGTTAACCCGCACAAAAATCGGCCTGCTCATTCGTGCCGGTGTGCAGGATCGTGAAATGGTTGAGTCGCTCGGTTATCGGATCAAACGATTATTTGTTGGTGTATTTGTGGTTGGCAGCGCATTGGCCGGCCTGGGTGGCGTGATGTGGGGCATGTATCAACAAAGCGTCATTCCGCAAATGGGTGCACAAGTAAATGTGCTGATTTTTATTGTCATCATTGTCGGTGGCTTGGGCTCAACCGGTGGCGCATTGATTGGCGCACTGCTGGTCGGCCTGATGGCCAATTACACCGGTTTCCTCGCGCCCAAGGTTGCCTTGTTTTCCAACATTGCCCTGATGGCGGCCGTATTATTGTGGCGGCCGCAGGGCTTGTATCCGATTGGCAATCGATAAGGACAGATGATGATGACTCGACTCCTTTCGAACGACCTTCCCCGCAGCCGCATCCTCGCCATTATTCTGGTTGGTTTGTTATTGGCGTTGGCCTTTGCGCCCTTTCTGTTTCCGGGCGTCAAGGCGTTGAGCATCGCCGCCAAGGTGCTGATCTTTTTGGTGTTGGTCGCAAGTTTTGATTTGCTGCTCGGCTACACCGGCATTGTCAGTTTTGCCCACACCATGTTTTTTGGCATAGGCGCATATGGCATCGCCATTGCATGCAGCCGGCTCGGCCCGACTTGGCAGGCCGTCGCCATTGGCACGACCGCTGCACTCGGCCTGTCAATGTTGTTGGCGCTGGTGATTAGTCTGTTTTCATTGCGGGTGCGAGCGATATTTTTTGCCATGATCACACTCGCTGTTGCCACCGCGTTTCAAACATTGGCATCCCAGCTATCGTCCATCACCGGCGGTGAGGACGGGCTCAACTTCAAAATTCCGGACGTGTTCTCGGGTGGTTATTTGTTGATGGAAGAACCATTTCTTGGTGTGATGTTGAGTGGCCGGCTGATTTGTTATTACCTGTTGTTTTTCACCGCATTGGGTTTGCTTCTGGCGATGTTGCGCATCGTCAATTCACCGTTTGGCCGGGTTTTGCAAGCGATTCGTGAAAACGAATTTCGCGCCGAGGCGATTGGTTATCGTGTTGTCATTTATCGTACGGTATCGAGTGTACTTTCGGCCGCATTTGCGACCCTCGCCGGTGTGATGCTGGCGTTTTGGTTGCGTTACAACGGGCCGGATACCTCGCTGTCATTTGAAATCATGCTGGATGTATTACTGATCGTGGTCATTGGTGGTATGGGCACCATTTATGGCGCGGCGATCGGATCCGCCCTGTTCGTGGTGGCACAAGGGTATTTGCAGCATCTGCTGCAACTCGCCAGCGGTGCCGCCTCCGGCCTGCCGTGGTTGGCTGCGCTGTTATCACCTGACCGCTGGTTATTGTGGCTGGGTGTGCTGTTTGTCTTGTCGGTGTATTACTTTCCGACTGGCATCGTCGGCAGGCTGCGAAGGATGAAGTGAATTAGCGCATCGTCCGACCGATGAATATCGCCCACCTGTTGTCACGCAGCGCCACAACCTACCCCGACAATCCCGCGGTATTTTCCGGCGCACAATGCCTTTACAACTACCGGATTTTTGCCTGCCGAGCAGCAGCAATAGCCGGGGCATTGCGCAACAAGTTCGGATGCAGGCCCGGCGACCGGGTTGCTTTGTTTATGGGCAACTGCCCTGAATATCTGGAGATCCTTTATGGCGTGTTTTGGGCCGGACTGGTGGCGGTGCCCATCAACGCCAAGCTGCATGCACGTGAAGCCGCATATATTGTTGACCACGCCGAAGCCACCTGCCTGTTTGTCAGCGCCGATTTGGGTGTAGAGACCTGTGCGCTCGTCGAGACGATTGCGTCTGTCAGACAAGTTTTTATGCCAGGCAGCCAG
>JANPNU010000331.1:0-4092 GCA_031427615.1 Burkholderiales bacterium | reverse complement strand
CAGCAAGTAGCATCACCCTGCCTTGCAATCGATCACGGGGCAACGGATTCAAATTTATGCAAAACACAAACGTGTGTTGCAGGGCGGTAGCGTGCCTGACGAGGTAATTGTCATGCCGACAGAGCCCGTTTTTTGGGCGTCGAGGAATCGCATCACGTTGATTTACGAAGAAATGGGCAGCACAGCTACTGACACGGATGAGATTCCTCGACGCACGATAAAACTGTGCTCTGTCGGAATGACAAGTTTCTTTGGATGATGCTTAAGTTAGCGCATATGGGCCCCGGCTCAAGGCATACCGGGGCAGGCTCTTCGCCGGAATGACGAAATTTGTAGATTTTTAGAAGCTCCTAAATGACAAACTCTAATATTGACGCCATTTTCCAGACAAAAATGCCTTAAAATGCCCGCCATTGCTGGTGTTTTAATGTTTTTATCAATTCCGGCCCGTTACAAATTGGACTGCCGCCAAGGCGACAAACTTCCAACTGTAGCCGTCATTCCCGCAGACGGGAATGACGGATCGGGTGATACAACAGTCGTCCATATTTCAGACTGCTGTGCATGCGGAACCAAACCATGACCCAGCCCCCGTACATCCAACATCCAAGCAGTTGCAACCAATTGATACCCGCCGCAGCCAGCAAGGCTCTAGGAAAACTTAGTCAAGTTATTTTCACAAAACATTTAAATTCAACTATTTATAAATTTTATTGTCTATAATACTTGACATATTTCTGACCCAAACTATCATGTTCATATGCATGATTCAGTCAAAGATTTGTCGAGCCTTGCCAACGTGGTGCGAAGCCGCCGCGAACAATTGGGCTTGACCCAGGAGCGGCTTGCGGCGCTGGTCGGTCTCTCCCGCACCACCATCAATGCGCTGGAAAGTGGGCTTGGCGCAGAACTCGGCTTTTCCAAAGTGGTTCGTCTGCTACGCACAATTGGACTTTCCATGACCTTAAGCTTTGCTCACGACGTGCCCAAAGCAGCAAAACGCAACGGTTTGAATGCCGCCGCCCGCACTGCGAGCACCAGCTATCGAACCGCATTGCCACCACAAGTGCTGGCGCTGGCTGTGCGTAACGGCCAAGTTCCCGAGGAATACCGCGCGCACATCGCCACACTGCTCGACGAGGCACCCATTGCGTTGATCGTCAGCGCGGTGGAGGAATCTTTTCGCACCGCAGTGCCGAAAGGTGCCTGGCGACACATCGCAACATGGGCGCAAGATTTCAAATGCACCCGGCAGGTGTGGATTTGATAACACCAAAGTCTCCCGCAACAAGGGTCGAAGTGTGGCAAACGCTGTTTGCACGGGCAATGCGAATGCTGGACGACCTTGAAAAGCGAACCGGCACAGCCGTGCATTGGACATTCGGTGGCGGTACGGTTCTGATGCTGAAGTATCACCATCGCCTTAGCAAAGACATCGACATTTTTTTCAACGACCCACAACCGCTCGCCTACCTCAACCCGCGCCGTGGCGGGCTCGACGATGGGATAACCAGCGAATATGAGGAATCGGCAAATCACCTCAAGCTTATATTTCCGGAAGGTGAGATCGATTTTGTGGCGTCTCCATGCCTGACCAACCCCGGGTTTGAAATACAAACTGTCGAAGGACTTGTCGTCCGACTCGAAACGTCGGCAGAAATCATTGCCAAAAAGATGTGGCACCGGGGCGATGCCGCGAAGGCACGCGACCTTTTTGACCTGTGTGTCGTGATCGATCATTCACCCGACGACCTCCGGCAAGCGCGCAAATTTTTGATCAAAAACAGAGAGGCGTTTCTTGCACAGCTCGAATATCGCAGTGACATCCTCAGCATTCAATTCGAGCAAATCGACGCGTTGGACTACGGCAAGACGTTCAACGAATGCGCTTCGATTGCCCGCGAATTTTTGATCGGCCTTGGCGATAAATAAGAAATAAACCAACAAGCATTGACGCACCTGCCTGCCGTGCAACATTCTGCTCGTGTCATTTCGAACCTGGCCTCATCGGGTGATAAATCTGCTTCATGATCCTGTAAACTTTTCGGCAGTTACTCAACGCAAAGACTGCAGGATCACGCATGCGTAGCCAAAACTTGATAGAGGAGATTGAATCATGACGATGGTAGAAAAGCTTTGCGAGGCAGGCAGCAAATTGCCTCCGCCAGCATTGGCGGAATTGCTTGATTTTGCCGAGTTTTTGCGCCAGAAAAATGTGCCCCTCAAATCTGCGCAGCGCATGTCCCTGGCAAGCCTGGCAGGCGGGCTGGAGAATTCCACAACCTTCGCCCAACCGTCTGTGAATATTCAGGAAACGTTCAAACACCATGCGCCTGACTGACAACCAAACCGAAATTATTCGCCAACTCGCTTACCAATTAGCGGGAAGCCAATCACGCGTGCGTGTTTTCGGCTCCAGACTTGATGATGCCGCGCATGGTGGCGATATTGACCTCATGCTTGAGCTGCCGGAGCCTGTTGACAACCCCGCCCTCATGTCTGCACAGATGTCCGCGCAGGTATCGCGCGCGATGCACGGACGCAAAGTCGACGTACTGCTCAGCGCACCCAACCTGATGCGTCTACCGATACACGACATTGCCTTCAAAGAAGGAAAACTGCTATGAATGGAGTAACCAATGTTGCCCCGCGCCTGCAATTTTTGGTTCGCGTCGTACGCAAAGAATGCCAACACTGATGGGTCATACCTCGCCGAATTCCTGCTCAACAAGGGCTACGTCGTCCATGGTGTGAAACGCCGCGCGTCGCTGTTCAATACCGACCGCATCGACCACCTTTACCAGGACCCCCACGAAAAGAACGTGCGGTTTTTCCTGCATGACGGCGACCTCACCGATTCGATGAGCCTCACCCGCGTGATCCAGCAGTCGCAGCCGGATGAAATTTACAACCTCGGTGCGCAAAGCCATGTGGCCGTCAGCAGCGGGCGCCCAGCAAAGCGGTGTACTGCTTAACTCGGCCTAAGGCACTAGAATGTGGCCGTGGCACCAACGATTTTTCGTGAGAGCAGTTTCCGCTTCTTTTTCTTCTCTCGTGAAGAATCAAGGATGCATGTGCATGTCTCGCATCCAGACGGCGAGGCAAAGTTCTGGTTCTGGCTCACGCCCGCATTGGCATTGGCAACGAGTGCAGGTCTCTCGCCAAAGCAAATCAAAGAAGCCGAAAAGATTGTTGCCGTTCACTTGGAGGAAATAGATCATGCCTGGCGCACTCACTTCCCTGGCTGAAGTTACTCACGTCTCAAAGCATGGCCTCTGGCTGCTGTTGGGCGACGAAGAGCTGTTTCTGTCGTTCGCCGACTTCCCATGGTTCAAGGATGCAACGATTGGCGAGCTTTGCAATATCGAGTACCCGACGGACAATCATCTTTACTGGCCGTCGCTAGACGTTGATCTTGCGGTCGAGTCCATTCGCACTCCATCCGCGTTTCCATTGGTTTCAGCGGGTCGTATCTGACAATACGGTCAAGGTCGCTCCCTTCAGTCGCTACCGCGCGCCGCCCAAACGGTGGCCCGATGCAGCCGGCCACGCGCCCTGCAAGGGGAGTAGAGGACAATTTCCCGACGGCGCAAGATTCCACCGATCGCACCACTGCCGGGATGCCAAGTGTACGGAATTATTAGAAAACGTATATCGCCATTTGGCGCGGTGTTTGGAAGTGAAATGCCCTGAAAGGCGCGCCGGTGCTGGAGTTTAGCCAAAAGAAATAATGTTACGTTCGCAAATCAAGACACCCATTGGCGCGAGTGATGTTGCTTTGGGCCAATGAGGCCAACCCAACCTACGAAACTCATTATTGGTGAGGCCGCGACAAAACTGATCCAGCACTACGGCGGTTTTCTGGCCGGGCATCCTGAAGTGCCATGGACAAGCGGCAGACTTTTTCCAATTGGACCGGATCAGCCAATATTCCATTGACGGCATATTCTCTAAAGGTTATAGTTCTTCATGATGTGGGAAGTTGAATTCACGGATGAGTTAGGGGCCTGGTGGGAAACGCTCGAAGAGCGCGAACAAGAGTCGATCGACGCATCCGTGCAACTACTGGAGGCACGTGGTCCGCAACTGGGC
>JANPNU010000330.1:0-7615 GCA_031427615.1 Burkholderiales bacterium | reverse complement strand
CGCCGCGTTTGTTCTGGCGCGCATACAGATCAAAATAAAACTGCCCAATCAATTCACTGCTTGCATCCATGACGTCATAAAACGAAACATCGTCATGCCAGGTTTCAGCCGTTGACTTAACGATCTTCACACCATAAATCGACTCGACCACCCGGAATAATCCAGCGATGACATTTTCTTCCGGAAAATATTGTTTCACGTCGTTGTCCGAAAATGCGTAACGCTGCTCGCGCAATTTCTCAGAGACAAACGGCACATCCCAGGCGTTGACTTCAGTGAGCCCCAAATTGTCATTGGCAAACTCAACCATTTCCCGCCAATCTTTTTCGGCAAAGGGTTTTGATTGCATTGTCATTTCGTCGAGAAATTTGATCACCTCATCGGGACTTTGTGCCATTTTGGGCGCAAGAGAAACCTCCCCGTAATTTTTATACCCCAGCAGGGCTGCGGATTCTGCGCGCAATTGCAAAATTTGCCTGATGATGTCGGAGTTGTCCCATTTCGAGTCAGCACCCAATTCGGATGCACGCGTGACAAATGCTTGATAGAGGGTGGCGCGTAATGGCTGATGCGCCGCGTATTGCATCACCGGCATATAGGACGGCGCGTGCAGGGTAAATTTCCAGCCGTTCAATTTGTCCTGTTGCGCGGCGGCTCGTGCCGCTTCAATACAGTCAGCGGGCAATCCGTCGAGCTGACTTTTATCGGAGACAATATGGGCAAAGGCATTGGTGGCATCCAGTACGTGATCGTTAAACGCCGACATCAGTGTCGACAACGATTCCTGAATTGACTTGAAGCGTAATTTATTTTCGTCAGACAAATCGGCACCGCCGAGGCGAAAGTCGCGGATTTGGTTATCAAGCGCGCGTTTTTGTGCATCACTCAGGGACAACTCCTTCGCGGAGGCGCGAATTTGTTTGTATTTGTCGAACAACAATGCATTTTGTGAAAGCGCCGACCAAAGTTGGGTGACGACCGGCAACATGGTGTTATAGGTACCGCGCAAGGTCGGCGAATTCACCACCGCATTCAGGTGCGCCACCATCCCCCATGCCCGCGACAATTTTTCGGTCACGTCCTCAAGCGGCGTAATCACATTGGTCCACGTTGGTGTTTCGTTTGAGGTGGTTAACATGGCAACACATCGCTCGGCATCGGCAATCAGTCCGCAGATGGCGGGTGCCACCAACGCGGGTTGAAACGATTGAAAACGCGGCAAACCGGAAAAATCGAGCAGACTATTCATGGTAAATATCCAGAAAAAAAGCAGTGGCACTTGCACAAACGTTTACGCCGAATAAACGATCCGTCCGGCGCAAATGGTATGGTCCACCCTGCCCTGTAACTCACGGCCCAGATACGGTGTGTTTTTGCCCTGTGACACCAGTGTTTCGCGGGTGACGGCCCAAAATGCACGTGCATCAAAAATACAAACGTCTGCGGGCTTGCCAACGGCAAATCGTCCCTGTGTTTTATTCAACACGTCGGCCGGATGCATGCTGATCTTTGCCAGCGCCAGCGTCAGCGGAACTTTTGCTTGTTCGGCCCATTTCAGCGTGAGTGGTAACAACATTTCCAAGGCGGATGCTCCGGGTGTGGCCTCGCCGAAAGGCACATTTTTTTCGTTGTCGTCGGTCGGTGTATGATCAGAACAGATTGCATTGATGGTGTCGTCGATCACACCCGCCGACAAGGCGTCCCGATCGGCCGGCGCGCGCAACGGGGGAGAAAAACGATATTGCGAATCGAAGTAACCGATATCGCGGTCGGTGAGCAGCAGATGATGGATGCCCACGTCCGCTGTCAACGGCAGCCCGTCGGTTTTTGCCTGCCGCACCAGCGCGACCCCCGCCGCCGATGATAGTCGCGCCAAATGCACCTTGGCACCAGTCTCACGCATCAAGGTGGTGATGGTGGCGATCGCCACCGTCTCGGCGCTGACCGGAATACCCGCCAATCCCAGACGTGTGGCCACTTCTCCGTCGTGGGCGAGCCCGCCCTTTGCCAAATGAGGATTTTCCGGCCGCAGCCAAATAGTGAATCCAAAGGTTGCTGCGTACTGCATGGCACGATACATCACGGCGGTGTCGACAATCGGATTATCAGCCTGGAAAAAACCAATACATCCGGCCTCGGTTAGTTCCAACATCTCCGATAACTTTTCACCCTTGAGTCCGGCTGTCAACGCACCGAGTGGATAAATGCGCGCTTGATTTAACGTCCAACCGCGACGTTTCAACATTTCAACCAGGCCGGGTTCATCGAG
Organism: Burkholderiales bacterium; assembly: GCA_031427615.1. GTDB lineage: Bacteria > Pseudomonadota > Gammaproteobacteria > Burkholderiales > Usitatibacteraceae > UKL13-2. The sequence goes on along the minus strand of JANPNU010000330.1, from coordinate 5,346 downwards.
CACCGGCTCGGTGTCAGGGGGACAAACCAGCGTGGTGACACCGCCCGCGGAGGCGGCCATCAATTCTGATTCGAGCGTGGCCTTATGCTCAAAGCCAGGCTCACGCAGCCGCGCACTCAAATCGACCAACCCGGGCGCAACAATTTTGCCGGTTGCATCGATAATTTTGTCTGCCGTAAAACCATGCAATGCCGCGCCAATTCCGGCGATTTTATCGTCCGCCAAATACAGATTAACAATTTCGTCCCGACCCGTCGCGGGGTCAATCATCCGCCCGTTGCGAATCTCCAGCTTCATGCTGTTTCCCCTTGTTGCCCGCTCACACTGCCGCCACTCACCATCGACATGACCGCCATGCGCACGGCAATACCGAACGTCACCTGCGGCAAAATAACCGCCTGACGGCCATCAGCAATGGTGGATTCAATTTCAACCCCGCGATTCATCGGACCGGGGTGCATGACAATGGCATCCGGCTTGGCACGCGATAATTTCTCGGCGGTTAATCCATAACTCTTGTAGAACTCCTGCCCGCTCGGCAGCAGCGGGCCGTCCATGCGTTCGTTTTGCAAGCGTAACATCATGACGACATCGCAGCCTTCGAGTCCACGCTTCATATCGTGATACACCGTCACGCCCATGCGTGCACACTCGGTTGGGATCAATGTTTTTGGTCCGATCACGCGAACATCCGGACAACCCAGCGTCGTCAGTGCGTGAATGCCCGAACGCGCCACACGTGAATGCAAAATATCGCCGACAATGGCCACACTTAAATTGTGGAAGGATTTTTTGAAATGGCGAATGGTGTACATGTCGAGCAGGCCTTGCGTCGGGTGGGCATGGCGACCGTCACCGGCATTAATCACCGCTACATTCGGCCGTACCCGATTCACATGCTGCGCAATCAAGTGTGCCGCACCGGATTGGGCGTGTCGCACCACAAACATATCGGCATCCATGGCGGCCAGATTGTCGATGGTGTCGATTAACGACTCACCTTTATTGGTCGACGAAGCACCGATGTTCAAATTGATCACGTCGGCAGACAATCGTTTGGCGGCAATTTCGAAGGTGGTGCGGGTGCGGGTGGAATTTTCAAAAAACAAATTGAAGACGGACTTGCCCCGCAGCAACGGCACCTTTTTGACGTCACGATCACCCACCGAAACAAATTGATCGGCAGTATCGAGAATGCTTTCGATAATGGCCTTTGGCAGTCCTTCGGTGGTCAGCAGATGCCGCAGTTTTTTGTCGGACGTCAATTGTGGATTGGCGGTGAGCATTAGTTTGTACCCTTAGACTTTTTTACACGTCACGAATTTCAAACCGCAGCGTGTCATTTTCATTGGTCAGCGCGAGAATTTGTTTGGCGTCCAGCGGCATGGACAACGCCACATAATCGGGTTGAACCGGCAGGGCGCGGCCGCCACGGTCAATCAAAACGGCCAGCTTGACACTTGCGGGTCGGCCGAAATCAAATATTTCGTTTAAGGCGGCGCGGATGGTGCGGCCAGATTGCAGTACATCGTCTACCAGCAAGATATGGCAGTCATCAACCGAAAAACCGATTTCGGTTGATTTGGTTTGAGGGTGCAATCCACGTCGGCCAAAATCATCACGGTGCAACGTCACCGCCAGCGTACCGTATTGTTTGGCGCCGAGAATTGTAGCCAGTCGTTGTGCTACCCACGCGCCACCGGTATGAATGCCCACGATTTGAGTTTGCGGAGAAAGGGGGCCGATTTTTTCAGCGAGCGTGTGAATCATATTATCGGCATCAAGCTGCATGGCTGACTCTCTTTTGACCGTCCAGCCACGACTGCAAAATAATTTGCGCCGCGACTGCATCGATTTTTTCTTTTTGGTTGCGCCCTTTGATGCCTTTTTCCGCCAAAAATACAGCGGCCTCGGTCGAACTCAGGAACTCGTTGATATACGCCACCGGCAATTTGAAATTTTCCGTCAGCCGATTGCCAAATTTTTTTGCCAGATGGGCGATGGGGTGGGGCTCACCATTGCGATAAGCGGGTTCACCAACTACAAACTGTACCGGCCGCCAATCCCGCACCAAATTGCCAACTGCGAATAAACGATCAACATTTGATTCGGCGTGAATGGTGGTTAAAGCACTGGCAACACCAATCGATAAACTACCAATAGCCACGCCGATACGTTTTTCGCCAAAATCAAATCCCATAATCGTGGCATGGGGATCAAGGCCGGCCATGTCAGGCGTGACCAACACTATTCGACAACATTTCCGGGCGTACGCCGAGTTTGAGCATCGCGGCGATCAGTTTTTCTTCATCTGGTAAATTAAAAATCAGATTGGCATCGGCCTCAACCGTCAACCATCCATTGAGCATGATTTCCTCTTCCAGCTGCCCGGCTTCCCAGCCGGCATAACCGAGTGCCACCAACACTTTGGCCGGACCGGCACCGGCGGCAATCGCCTCGAGAATGTCCTTGGACGTTGTCATGCCGATTTCGCTGTCAATTTTTAAGGTGGAGTGCCAATCACCGAGCGGTTGATGGAGTACAAAACCACATTCAACCTTGACCGGCCCACCAAAATGCACAGGCTCGAGGCTCAGCGCATGGTCGTTTAAGGGAATATTGACCTGTTCAAACAGGTGCCCGACGCTGATATCTATTGGCTTATTAATGACCAAACCAATCGCGCCGCGCTCGGAATGCTCACAAATATAGGTGAGGGTTCGGGAAAAATGCGGGTCGGCCATGGCGGGCATGGCGATCAGAAAATGGTTGGTGAGATTGATGGTTTGCATCAGGCGCAATTTTACGTGAATGTGGAAATGCACGCTATCATTTCCCGATGCAAACAATTCTCTTCTGGTTTCGCCGCGATTTAAGGGCAAACGACAACGCCGGCTTGTATCTGGCACTGAAATCCGCCAAAAAGGTCCACTGTGTTTTTGTTTTTGACCGCGAAATTCTTGACGCACTGCCAACCAAGGCGGACCGGCGCGTCGAATTTATCTGGGAGTCGGTGGTGGCGCTGCGGTTGGCGCTGCGGGAGATGGGGGGCGACCTGATTGTGCGTTATGGGCAGGCAGCCGCGGTGATTCCGGCATTGGCGGCGGATTTGGCCGTTGACGCGGTGTTCACCAACACCGATTACGAACCGGCCGCCATTGCGCGGGATGCAAAAGTGGCCGCAGCTTTGCAGGTTCAAAACATTGCCTTCGAATCGTTCAAGGACACGGTGATTTTCGAGAAAGACGAGGTGCTCACGCTGGCTGGCAAGCCCTTTAGTGTGTTCACGCCGTATAAAAATGCCTGGCTGAAAAAAATAGATGAATCACATTTGCAGCCGTTCCCGGTCGAGCAATATCAAAGGCATTTGGCCGCACCGGTGCCGTCAATTGCGGCCGATACGCTGCCAAGTCTCGAATCAATGGGGTTCGAGCGCACCAATATCCTGTCGATGGTGACATGCGGCGCGGCGGGCGCGGCGGCGTTACGCGACGATTTCATCGGGCGCATGGCCGACTACAAGGACACACGCGACTTTCCATCGATCAGAGGTGTGTCATACCTGAGTATCCACAATCGATTCGGCACGATTTCGATTCGCGAACTGGCGACCATTGCCTACGCCGAGACGCTGAAGCGCAAAAACATCGGTGCCGAGACCTGGCTGGCAGAGCTGATCTGGCGTGATTTTTACGTGCAGATTTTGTGGCATAACCCGCATGTGGTGACACGCGCCTACAAGCCTGACTATGCCGGACTCAACTGGCAAAACGACCCCGAACTTTTTGATGCCTGGTGTCAGGCGCGCACCGGCTATCCCATCATCGACGCGGCCATGCGGCAAATCAACCAGACTGGCTACATGCACAATCGTCTGCGCATGATTGTCGCCAGCTTTCTGACCAAAGACCTGCTGGTCGATTGGCGCTGGGGCGAAAAATATTTCGCCGACAACCTCAACGATTTTGATTTGAGTGCCAACAACGGCGGCTGGCAATGGGCGGCGTCTACTGGCTGCGATGCGCAACCCTATTTTCGGATTTTTAATCCCGTCACCCAAAGTGAACGCTTTGATCCGCAGGGCAAGTTCATTCGCAAATATTGCCCGGAATTACAAAACATCCCGGACAAATATCTTCACGCGCCGTGGGCGCTGCCGCCGATCGAGGCGACGGCGAGAAATTTTGTGATTGGACGCGATTACCCCGCGCCGGTGGTGGACCACGCAGTGCAGCGCGACAAGGCGCTGGCGATGTTCAAGGCGGTACGTTAAGTTGAAACGGCGGAACGACGTTGCGGACCAAGATGCCATGCAATTCTCATTTGGCGTCTCCCCGACGCAGGCCGGGGCCCAATTTGCTGATTCATCGTCACTCACGCCGCATTCAACAAAAACTCGACCTTCACGGCATCATATGGGAACTCAATTCCCTCACCTTCCACGCGGTTGAGCAGTCCGGCGTTTATCAGCGCGGTGACATCGCTGTGAACTGCTTTCACATCTCGCTCTACGCGTCGAGCGGCTTCGCGGATAGACATTGGCCCTGCGCCGCATAACGCTTTTAACAATTCCCAGCGCTTCGCCGATAGTACTTTCCACAGCAATTCCGGTGATGCGAATGCAATGCTGGCGCGCTGCGCACTGCCGGATTTCCACGCTTGTGCAAAATCGCCATAGACAGCTTCCGGCTCGCGCACTTCAAGGGTGATCGTTTTCACGTTGGTGCCTCCTGATGTCTCGCTGAAAATCGCTCAACAAATTTTCTGGTGTGGTGAATAGATATTTCGATTCTCGGTTGCCAACGTGGCGGTGGTCGCCTTTGCCCGCTTCGTTGTCGTAACGAATGACACATTGGCCATCGACGACATACGCAAGGCGGTATTTGAAGGTATGCGTCGAGCCAAACAATGCCTTGGGTAATTGCCAGAGCACCAATTCCGCAAAGGCGTTTTCCGCGTAGATCAGTCGTGTTTGAATTAACGCGGTCGCCTTCATGTTGGACATAATGACAACACTCTGTCATGTTGTCAATCTCGCCGTTGATGCGTTGAACGGGCGTATTCTCAGGGTCGTCATACGCGCTCAAACTCTAGCAAGAAAGGGCGTTTCCAAATACTTCTGCCTGAAGAATCGCGTCAAACATTGGCTTTCACGTTTGTCCCCGCCTCGTACCACGGCTTGGTGGCGTTAACCACCTTGACGACGGCCAGCATGATCGGGACCTCGATCAACACGCCGACCACGGTGGCGAGCGCCGCACCCGACTCAAAGCCAAACAAACTGATTGCCACCGCCACGGCCAGCTCGAAAAAATTGGATGCGCCGATCAATGCCGATGGACAGGC
>JANPNU010000329.1:0-12219 GCA_031427615.1 Burkholderiales bacterium | reverse complement strand
AAGCAAAAGAACAAGGTGTTTGACCGGGCATTGCGCCGCGCCCGCCAGCGCTGGAACAACGCCGAATTGGTGACCCGCCAACAGGGTTTACGACCGGTTCTCAAGGCGTTAAAGGCGAAAAAATTGTTCTACTACCTGCCCGACATGGACTTCGGTGCCAAAGACGCAGTGTTTGTTGATTTTTTTGGCGTCAAAACTGCCACGGTCACCGCCATGTCACGCCTTTGCCAAATCTCCGGCGCCAAGGTCATCCCGCTCATCACCCGCCAAACAGAAACCGGTTACGAGTCGCGTTTTTATCCTGCATGGGACAACTTCCCGTCGGACAACGCCGAAGCGGATGCGCGGCGCATGAACGAATTTCTGGAAAAACGCATTCTGGAAAAGCCCGACCAGTATTTTTGGGTGCACAAACGCTTTAAAACCCGCCCGGAAGGCGAAAAATCGTTCTATTAATGGTGGTTCATCATCCATTCCTGCTGTTTTGCGTCCTTTTTAATCCCCTTTTTGGGGGATGTGGCATTTTTTGGAATTTACATTAGAATCAGGCCATGGCTTTTTTCCACATTCTTGTTCACGGCGAAAATTTTCTCATCGAACGCGACGGCGCACAGTCGTGGATGGGGTTCTTCAAAAACGTTTATGTTGATGCCGGCACCGCCGACGAAGCATCATCGATCGCTATTTCACGCATTGCCGCCGACCCTGCGTTTCGCGCCTCGGTGAAAAATCCGACCGACAAGCCGCCTGAATTATCGATTGAAGAAGCCAACGAAATTGAAGCGGATGCGTCGCTGGCGGACTCCGGCTTCACTTATTTCCCGTCCGAGCAAAGTTAGTCCGTCGCCATGCGACTGCGGTTCACCAAAATGCACGGGCAGGGCAATGATTTTGTCATGCTCAATGCCATCGCCCAGCCGGACGCGTCAACCCTCACCACCGCACAAATCCGCGCCATTGCTGATCGCCATTTAGGCATAGGCTGTGATCAAGTATTGCTGGCCGAGCCCTCCTCATCACCCGATATTGATTTTCGTTATCGCATTTTTAATGCCAGCGGCGAAGAAGTTGAACACTGCGGCAATGGCGCGCGCTGTTTCCCGATTTTTGTGCGCGATGAGGGGCTCACAACCAAAACGACATTGCGGGTCGCCACCATGAACGGTCTGATCAGTCCACGGATCGAAGCCGATGGCCGTGTCACGGTTGACATGGGCGCGCCGCGATTTATTCCCGCTGATATTCCGTTCATTGCAGACGCCATGGCCGCGCGTTACGTCATCAATGTCAACGGCACCAATCGGCAGCTGGGCGTGGTGTCGATGGGCAATCCACACGCCGTACAAATTGTTGACGATGTGGACGCCGCCGCCGTCACCACCGAAGGCCCGCTCATCGAACATCATCGCGCCTTTCCCAAACGGGTCAACGTTGGGTATATGCAAATTGTTGCGCGTAATCAAATCCGCCTGCGGGTATGGGAGCGCGGGGCGGGCGAAACACTGGCCTGTGGCACCGGCGCCTGTGCGGCGGTCGTCTGCGGCATCAATTGGGGGTTACTCGATGCCACCGTTACTGTTCACGCCCGCGGCGGCGAACTTTCGGTAACATGGCAGGGTGCGCAGTCACCGGTACTGATGTCCGGCATCCCCACCACGGTTTTTTGTGGCGAGATTGAAGTTTGAACAAGCCGGACTCGGTCTGGCGTCAAAATTAACCCTCTAAAAATTATTATGTCAATTGACGCATTAAGCATCGAGCAAGTCGCCGAATTTTTGCGCAGTCACCCGGGATTTTTTGAATCCCATCCCGACGTGCTGCTCAATATCGAAGTGCCACACCCACATGGCGGACGCACCGTCTCGATTCCCGAACGGCAATTGATCGCGACCCGCGAAAAAGTCCGCCTGCTCGAGTCAAAACTCGCCGAACTGATTCGTTTTGGAGAACAAAACGATACCCTGTCGGACAAGGTTCAAGCGCTGGCACTAAAACTCATTGCCGCACCCGGTCGTACACAGGCGATTGATAGCCTGTATTTAGACATGGTAGACACCTTCCAAATTCCGCATGTGGTGGTGCGGCTGTGGAACGTAGTGGTGCCGGACGGCAGTCACGCGGCCGAATTTCAAGCTGCCGCGCCCGAATTGACCCAATTTGTCGAGGCCATGACCACCCCCTACGTTGGCAGCCATCCGGTTTATGAGACCAACCTTTGGTTTGGTGAACATGCACCACATTTAAAATCGTACGCAATGATTCCGCTGAAAAACGATCGTGTGTTTGGCGTGTTGTTGTTGGCAAGCGAAAACGCCGAACGTTTTTATACCGGCATGGGCACCGTGTTTTTGTCGCGTATTGGTGCCTTGTTTGCCGCGGTGCTGGCCCGCGACCTGCGTTTTCCCACCCAGAACGAAACTGGGATTTCGGTCTAACCATCCTCATGACGGCCCAACATGGCAGTTCGGTTGAAGACACCGCACTGCCGCCATTGGCCGAGGAGTATCTGGCGCATCTGACCTTCGAACGCCGGCTTTCCAAGTTAACGGTGATCAACTACCGGCGCGATCTGACCGATCTTGCCAAATTTGCCGCCTCACCGAACGATCCCCGGCGCGCCATTGCCATTGCGCAACTGACCAGCAATGATATCCGCCGCTTTCTGGCCGGCGTCCATAGCAAGGGCATGACCGCGCGCGCCATTGCGCGCATGTTGTCGGGCTGGCGGGGATATTTCAAATATTGTCTCCAGCAAAACGTTGGGCAGATCAATCCATGTGAAGGGGTGCGCGCACCCAAGGCGCCCAAACGTTTGCCGCAAACCTTGTCACCAGACGAGGCCATCCGGCTGGTCACCTTTGAGGATGAAACCCGCGAGGGAATTCGCGACCGCGCCGCGTTTGAATTGCTTTACTCCTGCGGATTACGCATCGCCGAATTGGTCGGGTTAAACCTCGACAGCATTGATTTTGGCGCAAGTGAGATTCGTGTCACCGGTAAGGGTAACAAGACCCGCATCATTCCCGTTGGGGCGCCGGCGATCACCGCCGTCAATCGTTGGCTGGTGGTGCGAAATGGGGTTGATCATTCCGTCGTGGCCGACGCGAAACACGCGGTTGCCGCCAATGAGCCGGCGTTATTTTTAGGTGCAAAGGGCACACGAATTACGCCATCCGTTTTTCAAAAGCGCATCAAACAATGGGCGCTCAAACAGGGCATTGACGTCAATGTGCACCCACACATGTTGCGGCATTCGTTTGCGTCACACCTCTTGCAGTCATCACAAAATTTGCGGGCCGTGCAGGAAATGATGGGGCACGCCAGTATTGCCTCGACCCAGGTTTATACCCACCTTGACTTCCAACATCTGGCCAAGGTTTATGATGCCGCGCATCCGCGGGCGAAAAAAAAAGGTAATTCATGAGTTTGCAAACACGCGACACACCAATGATCCGCTGGCTCCGCTTGGCGCTGGTGGGGATTGCCGCGCTGGTGCTGCTGGGTATATTGGTCGCCATTGGCGGCTACCTTGCCATTCGCGCCAGCATGCCGAAACTTGATGGTGCCATGTCTCTCGCGAATCTTTTGCAACCCGTCACCATCACCCGCGACAGCAACGGCATGGTTGCGATCAATGCAGACTCCAGCAAAGATGCCATTCGGGCGCTGGGCTACGTGCACGGTCAGGAGCGGTTTTTTGAAATGGACCTTGCGCGCCGTTCCGCCGCCGGCGAGCTCTCCGCGTTGCTGGGAAAGGCAACCGTGCCAATGGATAAACAAAAACGTCCGCATCGTTTGCGCGCGCGCGCAATTGCGGAACTGGCCTCGGCACAAACGGCAGAACGTGATTGGTACGCCGCCTACACAGAAGGTGTCAACGCCGGGGTTGCCGCACTCGGCGCACGCGCCTGGCAATATCTCGTGCTGCGCACCCTGCCCGAGCCGTGGCGTGCGGAAGACTCGTTACTGGTGATCGCCGAGATGTACACCATGCTGCAATCGGGTGGCATCGAAAGCCGCTTTACCGACATACGCCTGCGCACACTGCTCGGCGACAAATTGTTTGATTGGATGCGCCCGCAAGGCGGCCCCTGGGACGCCACACTTGATGGCATCACGCCGCCTCTCGCCAGTTTGCCCACCTCAAACGACATCAATACCCGCATGGTCGCGCCAAATAGCGGGCAGAGAATTGCCCACCGCGCGCCAAGCCCGGCGACCTTATACGATCACGATGCCGAACAATTTCCCGGCAGCAACAACTGGGCCGTCAGTGGTGCCAGAACAGCCGACGGTCGCGCCATTCTCGCCGACGATATGCACCTGAGCTTCGGCGTACCGGGCATTTGGTTTCGCGCACAACTAACATTTCGACACGGCGACAAAACAATACGTGCGGTGGGCTTAACCCTGCCGGGCATTCCACAAATCGCCGCGGGCAGCAACGGTCATATTGCATGGGGCTTCACCAACAACTACGGCCAGTTTTTTGATTGGGTCGCACTACCCAAAAGTGGCGATGGGCCACTCAAAGTCCGCACCATCACCGAAACCATTGCCGTAAAAGGTGCTGCGCCGATCACCATCGAAATCAAAGAAACCGATATCGGCCCTGTCTTAAAGAGCGACCAAGAATACAACTACGCCTTGTCGTGGGTTTTGTATCGGCCGGGGGCGATGGTCAACCGCGTTCCCGGCTTGATGTTTGCCACGGATATGGATGCGGCTATCAATATTTCTCACCGTTTGCCCATGCCACATCAGAATATTTTGATCGCCGACGACCGTGGCAACATCGCCTGGACGGTGGTCGGTCGCATTCCTGAACGACCACAATGGCGTATGACACGTGGCACCACTACGGCCGTAGAACAATTGCCAAATGGCTGGCTGGACCCCGCAAAATATCCGCTCATCAAGAATCCCGCCGATGGACTGTTATGGACCGCCAACAGCAAACAACTTGGTGGCATCGGCAGTGAAATTATTGGCGACGGTGGCTTTGATTTGGGCGCCCGCGCCATGCAGATTCGTGATCGGTTGCGCGAGACCGATAAACACACCGAGGCGTCGCTCTACGCCATTCAGCTCGACCGCGAATCACGCTTCCTGAAGCGTTGGGCGACACTCGCCACAACACGCGGCACGGCCCCGTCAACGCCGCCACCGATTGCCGCCATCACCACCGCGCTAAAAAGCTGGAACGGCAGCGCCGACATTGATCAGGTCGGCCATCATATCGTGCGTGCGTTTCGCGAACGCGTACAGAAAGAATTGTGGCGCGCATGGCTCACCAGCAAAGGCGCAAATATCGCCGACGCCCAGTCTTTGGAAAAAAGCGACGCGACATTGAGCCACGACGCACGTTTTGAATACGCCGTCTGGCAGGCAATTAGCGCCGAGCCTGCGCACCTGTTACCAAAGGAGTATTTATCCTGGCCACATTTTCTTGACGCGCAATTGGTCTGGGTACATGATGATTTGGTAAAACAACACGGCGCACTCGCCAATGCAACCTGGGGTAACCGCAACCTGTCGCGCATCAAACACCCGTTTTCTCGCGCCATGCCGTTTTTGTCGCCGTACCTTGACATGCCATCACGACCATTGCCGGGCGACAACCACATGCCGCGGGTTGCCGCGCCAGGCTTTGGCGCGTCACAGCGCCTGGTTGTTTCACCGGGGAAGGAAGAGCAGGCCATTCTCACGGTTGCGGGTGGGCAAAGCGGGCACCCGCTTTCGCCCTTTTATGGTGCCGGACATCACCAATGGTGGGAAGGTACGCCGCTGCCGCTGTTGGCGGGTGAGACCAAACATACCCTGACACTCACACTCACGTCTGCGAAATAAACCGATTGTGTGGGGAGGCACGCGCCTGTCGCTTGACATTATGGGAACTTCTAAAAACACACAAATTTCGTCATTCCGGCCCTTCGACGGGCTCAGGATGAACCGGGCACTTGCCCGGACCGGAATCCAGTCCTTTGGTATTTTCAATAACTTGTCCACCTCTGGATCCCGGCCCCGGCTTTAACCATACCGGGGCAGGCTCTGCGCCGGTATGACGGGGTTTTTAGAAGTCACCTTATTTGAAACTCCAGCATTGACGGGCAGAACCAGCAACTTATGGCCGAAATGCCGCTCCAGTGTTAGAGATTTGTGGAAAATTATGCCGCCACTTGGTGAAACTCAATTGCATTTGCCACACGTGTATGGCGTAAAATTGAGGCCTCATTTACTCGTTTGTGGCTATGACAACCTCCGTGCCCGATTATTTTTCGCGTATCAATGAAGCCGAGGCGGCAATTCGGCAAACCTCCGCCCGCCTGACCCAACCGCGGGTGGCGGTGCTGGCGTGTTTGCTTTCGCTTGATCACGCCGCCTCCCAAATCGATGTCGCCCAGGCACTGACCAATCATCATCGGATGGACCGCGTCACGGTTTACCGGGTGCTCGAATGGTTGGTGGCGGTGGGCATCGCCCATCGTATTGCCGGGGATGACAGGGTGTGGCGTTTTATGGTCAACGATCCGGCCGCCGCAATTGCACCGCATCATCAACATGCCCATTTCACCTGTACCGACTGCCAACAGACGTTTTGTCTGGATGACGTGCCGACCAAACTCAATTTCAAATTACCAGCCGGATTTCAGCCCAGCGAAGTGGATTTGAAGTTTCGAGGCCGTTGCCAGCACTGTGGGTAGGTCATGATGTTCACGCCGACCCAATCCCAACCCAACCCGCTCACGCCGGTGACATTACTGACCGGATTTTTGGGCAGCGGCAAAACCACGTTATTAAATCGGTTGCTTCAATCACCTGATTTGCATGACACCGCCGTGCTGATTAATGAATACGGCGAAGTTCCGATTGATCATCTGCTGGTGCGTGCGGCCAGCGACAACATAACGGTTTTGGCCAATGGCTGCATTTGTTGTTCGGTGGCCGGCGACATGGTGAACGCGTTGCGCGACTTGTATTTCAAACGCAGCAAAGGTGAGGTGCCGCACTTTCGACGCGTGGTCATTGAAACCACCGGGCTGGCCGATCCGGCACCCATCATGCATACCCTGATCGAAATGCCATTGGTCGCCGCTCGTTACACTTTGTCCGGCATTATCACCACCATTGATGTGGTTCACGGCGAACAGCAACTCAACACCCACACGGAGTCACTCAAACAAATTGCAGTTGCCGATCGTATTGTCATCACCAAGGCCGATCTGGCATCACCCGACACCCTGGCGGCGTTACGCACCCGTCTCGCCAAAATCAATCCCGGCGCCACGTTATTTGAAGCCGTGCTGGGCAACATCAATCCTGATCACCTATTTGACACCGGTCTTTATCAGGCCGACGACAAAACGCCCGATGTCCGCAAGTGGCTGAACGCCGAAGCCTATCGTCCGCTGGCAGCGGGGAACCGCAGCCAAACACAGGCCCGCCCTGTCAATCACGCTGTCAACCGCGCCGCGCCGCTGCGCCACGATGAACGCTTTGCCACCTTTTGTGTCCGCTATACGCAGCCGGTTATTTGGGATGAATTGGTCCATGCCCTGGAAATGATTCAAGCCATGCGTGGTGACAATTTGTTGCGCGTCAAGGGCATCATCAATGTCGCGAATGAAAACCAGCCGCGGGTTATTCATGTGGTGCAACACACGATTTACCCAAGCGCAAAATTATCGACGTGGCCGGATGAGGATCACGATTCCCGGCTGGTCTTTATTGTCAAAGACCTTGATGCAGATTTTGTGGTTGATGCGCTGGCCGATTTTTTGCAGCAAACACCAGATAATTTAGCGTCTGCAAATATCCAAACCGCGGCCGTACCCGCATAATTCAACCCCAGTTTCGTTTTATTACCGTCGCAAAGAAAAATCATCATGGCCAGCAAAGACCTTATCCCCGCCACCATCCTCACCGGCTATCTCGGCGCCGGCAAAACCACGCTGCTGAATCGTATCCTGACGGAACGCCACGGCGAAAAAATTGCCGTGATTGAAAACGAATTTGGTGCCGAGGGCATTGACAACGAAATTTTGGTACAGGACCGTGACGAACAAATAATCGAGATGAACAACGGCTGCATCTGCTGCACGGTGCGTGGTGACTTGGTGCGCATCCTGAATGAACTGGCCGACAAACGCAAAAAAGGCAAACTTAAATTTGACCGGGTCATCATTGAAACCACCGGCATGGCCGAACCCGGTCCGGTCGCACAGACGTTTTTTATATGGACGAGGCCATTCACCAACAATACCTACTCGACGCCGTGATCACGATTGTTGATGCCAAACATGGCGACGCGTCATTAACCGCAAGCGGTGAAGCACGGGCGCAGGTTGGTTTTGCGGATCGCATCTTGCTGTCCAAAACCGATTTGGCGGCCGCGGACGAAACCAATCGATTGATGGCACGATTGCGCCGCATGAATCCACGAGCGCAATTTCAAAAAGTAAATTTCGGCACCGCCGACCTGAAGAATATTATTGATATTCGCGGTTTTAATCTCAATTCGATTCTTGAAATTGAACCCGATTTCCTGACCGACGACCATCACAGCCACGACGATGATGTGCAATCGTTTGTATGGAAAGATGCACGTCCACTCGATATGGAAAAAATCGAGGCATTTTTATCATTGCTGATTCAAACCTACGGCGTGGACATGCTGCGTTACAAGGGTGTGCTGAATATCAAAGGTCAGGATCAACGCATGATTTTTCAGGGTGTGCATATGCTGATGGGCGGCACGCCGGGCAAACCATGGGCGGCCAACGATGTACGCGAATCAAAAATGGTTTTTATCGGTCGCAGCCTGCCAAAGAAAATTTTTATTGAGGGTCTGGCGTATTGCGTGAGTGACGATGCCCGCAGCGCGGTCGAAGTCAAATAATGTCGGCGCCGGTTCTTGTTCGTGTGGTTGGCGCCACCTGCCAGTATCAGCACGGCCGGCCCATCCATTTGCCGGATGTTGAGATTGGTGTTGGTCAACACACACTGTTGCTGGGCGCGTCCGGTGCCGGCAAAACAACCCTGATTAATGCCATCGCCGGATTACAAACCCTGCAAACCGGAACAGTGGAACTCGACGGCACCGTTTTTTCCACCCTGTCCGCCGCCGGCCGCGATCACATTCGCGGACAAAAAATTGGTCTGGTTATGCAAAGACTACATTTGATTTCCGCGTTAAGTGTGCGTGCCAATCTGACGCTCACCCAGAGTCTGGCAGGACGACCGGTTGATCACGCCATGATCGAAAAAATTGCCGCATCGTTGGGCATTCACGACAAACTCGATCGGCAGCCACGGCAACTGTCACAAGGTGAGGCGCAACGCGCCGCCATTGCCCGCGCCGTTGTTAACCAACCCCGTTTGTTGCTCGCCGACGAACCCACCTCGGCACTCGACGACAGCAACTGTGAGGCGGCCATCCAACTATTACTCTCCCAGGCCGACCAATATCAGGCGACCTTGATTGTCGCCACCCACGATGCGCGCATCAAGGGCCATTTTGCCAACGTCATTCAGCTGCTGTCAGCATGAAAAATATTGGCGTCAGTTTGTCGATTGCGCTGGCTTATTTGCGTGAGAAGAAATTTTCCGCGGCGCTTAATGTATTGTTGTTAGCACTGGGTGTGGCCACCATTATTTCGCTGGTGCTGATCCTGACACAGGCCGAATCACGCATGAACCGCGACAGTGCCGGCATTGATCTGGTTATTGGTGCCAAGGGCAGCCCGATGCAACTGGTGTTGTCGTCGGTGTTTCAAGTTGATATTCCGACCGGCAATGTGTCGATCGACGAAGCCAGCCAGGTGATTGCGGAGCCGGCCGTCAAACTGGCGGTGCCACTCGCCCTTGGCGACAGTTATCGCGGTTTTCGAATTGTTGGCACCAACCCGGCGTATATCGGGCTATATGGTGGCCAATTGGCCAGCGGCCGATTGTGGGATAAACCGCTCGAAGCCGTGGTCGGCGCGGACGCCGCCAAAACAACCGGCCTAAGAATCGGCAGCAACTTTAATGGTTCACACGGCCTGAGCGACAGCGGCGGGGCAAACCACGATCAAGCCTATACCGTGGTCGGTGTTTTGGCGCCAACCGGCAGTGTGCTTGATCGGCTGATCGTTACCAGTGTTGCCAGTGTCTGGGTACTGCATGATCACGATAGTGAACAAAAACCGGCACCGGCGCAGGCCGCCCCGTCCAACCAAGGTCATGAAGGCCACGATCACAGCAAGGGCAAGGAGGTCACGGCGTATCTGGTGCAATACGCCACCCCGCTGGCCGCTATTTCTTTCCCGCGATTTGTGAACGCCACGTCGTCGATGCAAGCAGCATCCCCCGCAATGGAGTCGGCGCGACTGTTTCAATTGCTGGGCGTCGGCATTGCCGCGTTAAAGGGCTTTGCCGCCATTATGATGTTGTGCGCCGCGCTGGGAATTTTTATTGGCCTGATGAATGCTCTGGATGAACGACGCGCCGATTTGGCGTTGCTACGAGTATTGGGCGCACCGCCCGCGGTGGTTGTGATGGTCACGCTTGCCCAAGGGCTCATGGTTGGTTTGATGGGCGTTATACTAGGCCTGCTGCTCGGCCATGCTGGTGCCGAATGGATTGGCCAAACCTACGCGGAATCCCAGCGGGTCGCCATTGGTGGCCGCATATGGGTGGTTGAAGAAATATGGATTGTGTTGGCTGCGCTGGGGTTGGCGTTAATCGCGTCGATTATTCCCGCCTGGCGCGCCTACCGTGATGCCACACCGGAATTGTTGGCCCGTCGTTAGTTTTTTTCTGAATATAGTGAGTCTGCCATCATGCATAAATTGGTTTCGTTTAATACTTTCACCACCGTGTTTACCCGCCTGATGCAGGTTGGCCTGGTGGCCGGCTCCTTCGCCGCCGGTGTGTTGTCTGCGCAACCGGGGCAAAACCCACCGGGCAAAATTGCCGATGAACAATTATTTGGCTTTATTGGCAAAGATCCGTTGCCACCCGGCACCATTCCCTGGCAGGTTTTGCGGCAGGTCAAATTGGTGGAAGGAGTCGGCAAAGATGCCCCCAAGACAGCAACCAAAGTTGCCGGTGCCGCACCAAGCATGCGGCCTGAATTTGGTCCGAAGGTACTCGAGCTCGACAAAAAGGAAGTGAAGCTTTACGGATTCGTCATGCCGCTCTCGACGGCACCCAAACAAACCCATTTTTTGTTGTCACCACTGCCGACCCATTGCCCGTATTGTGTGTATCAAGGTCCGGACTCACTGGTCGAAGTGATTGCCAAGGTTCCGGTTGAATTTAATCAATGGGAGCCGATTGTGGTGACAGGCAAATTTGAACTGGTCAGTGATCCACAACTGTTTTATCGACTCACCAACGCCCAGTCGGTAAAGTTCTAAGCGTAAGCGACCGCAATATGGCCACCGCCCCCCCTGCAAAATCATCCGCATCTGTAGGCACCACCACCGGCAGCAAATTTGGTGCAGCTGCCATGCTATCAACCGGCGCATTTTCCGGGGAGGTCCTGTCACCGGACTCAACCAACTTTCCGCCGATTTATGAAGCGGCACTGCTGTATTCGGCCAACCATTTTGAGTTTGCCGAACTGGTGTTGAAGGACTATCTGCAAACCAATGACGGCAAAAATAGCATTCGCGCCTGGTTGATGATGTTTGATATTTACCAACTCACACACAAACGCGAGGAATTTGATTCACTCGCCATGTTGTTTGCGGTGAAATTTGAACGTTCGGCACCAAACTGGCTTGAGTCGCGCGACAACCCGGATCCACGCCGCAAAGAAAAACGCGAACGCAAAGATTTGTTTGTTTTTGCGCCCACCATTGATGGTGCCATCATGGCGGAAATCGACCGGTTCGAGGCCATGGCAATGCAAATGGGTAGCGCACGAATGGATTTTGGCAAAATTAAAGGTGTCCGCGCCGAAGAAGCGGAATTGCTGACCATCGTGCTGCAGCGCATCCGCAAAGCAAAAATTCCAATTTGGTTTAACGGCCTCGATGCGTTTGCGACGCAGCTTAAGCAAGGCATTAATGACAAAACCAGTCATCCGCTTGATGAAAGCCAAGGCTATTGGTCATTGATATTTGAACTCTATACTCTCGACGGCAAACTGCAGGAATACGAAGACCTCGGCCTCGAATATGCAGTGGCGTTTGAAATGTCGCCCCCCGCTTGGGAGGCGGTAATACGCCC